>CACXGH010000231.1 GCA_902767175.1 uncultured Ruminococcus sp. | reverse complement strand
GTCTGTTGACGGCGTCGCTCGCTCCAATCAAGCGAGCTTGTTGGAGCTTTGCTCCTTGTTTAAATTCGTTTTAAGGAGAGAGGAAAAATGAAAACAAGAATAGGAATTTTAGGTTACGGTAATCTTGGCAGAGGTACCGAAATAGCTATAGCTGATGCAGAGGACATGGAGCTTGCCGCCGTTTTTACAAGGCGTGACCCTTCGGGCGTAAAAATACTCACACCCGATGTTCCTGTTGTGAGCGTAAATGAAATTGAAAAGTGGACGGATAAAATTGATGTGCTGGTACTCTGCGGCGGCAGCGCTACAGACCTTCCCGTACAGACACCAAAGTATGCCGCTATGTTCAATGTTATTGACAGCTTCGATACCCATGCAAGAATACCCGAGCATTTTGACGCAGTAGATAAGGCTGCAAAGGAAAGCGGTCATATCGGCATGATCTCTGTAGGCTGGGATCCCGGTATGTTCTCTCTTAACAGAGTTTATGCAAATGCTATACTTCCCGACGGCAAGGACTATACCTTCTGGGGCAAGGGAGTAAGTCAGGGACATTCAGACGCTGTAAGGAGAATCAAGGGCGTAAAGAATGCCAAGCAGTATACTATCCCTGTTGAGTCTGCTCTTGAGGCAGTAAGAAGCGGCAGCGACCCGGAGCTTTCAACAAGAGACAAGCACCTCAGAGAGTGCTTTGTTGTGCTTGAGGAGGGTGCAGACGCAGCCGAGGTCGAGAGACAGATAAAGGAAATGCCTAACTATTTTGCGGATTACAATACGATCGTTCATTTCATTGACGAAGAGGAGTTCACAAGAGACCACAGCGGCATGGCACACGGCGGCTTTGTGTTCAGGTCAGGCAAGACAGGTGTAAACAAGGAAAACAAGCACGTTATCGAATACAGGATCACACTTGACTCCAACCCTGAGTTCACCACAAGCGTAATCATTGCGTATGCAAGAGCCGTTAAAAGAATGTATTACGAGGGTCAGACGGGCTGCAAGACCGTACTTGATGTTCCTCCTGCATATCTCTGTCAGCAGTCAGGCGATGAGCTGAGAGCACATTTCCTCTGATATAATGATGTATTAATAACAGAAGCAGTATACTTCCGCATTTTCGGGTCGTATACTGCTTTTTTTTTTGAAAAAAATAACAGGAATATATCTCTTGCAAATGAAAACAATAATTAGCGTGAGCCGAATAAAGTCTCAGCAATTTATAAATTTTTGAGGAGATATATCATGAAAAAACTTATAATTACCACGCTTGCCGTGCTTGCGGCAGCACTCAGTCTCACAGCCTGCAAATCGGGCAATGATGAATACTATGACAACGGCACCTCTGCCCCCTATGCATCTCAGATGCCGTATGACCGTGTATCTGCCAATAACGGTGTTGTAACGGACGGCAACGGAATTATCGGAGATGATGATGACCTTATACCTGCTCCGGAAAGAAGCACTGACAATATAGCTGAAAGGATCGGCGATACAGCAGGCAATGCCGCAAGAAATATCGGAGATACAGTTTCTGATATAACGAGCAATGCAGGCAATATTGTATCTAACGTTACGAGCAATGTCGGCGATACGGTAAATGATATCGCAGATAATGCAGGTGACACTATAGAAAACGCAGCCGATAATGCAGACGGAACAAGAGAAAACAGTTAAGGAAACGCTGATTAAATTCAGTGCCTGTATTGCGTCAGCAATTTTTCCGTCAGGTTGTGCAAAAAAGCCGCAGGCAACCTGTCGGATGTCAAGGGATTTTTGTGCAAGATGGCGAAAAAAGGGCAAGCAAGACAGGTACTGAGCCATAAGGCGTGATTTATTCAGCGGTTCCTTGATAAGCAGCCGTTCCTCCGTGCCGCATGACACAGTGGAACGGCTCTTTGTGTTTTATTTATACTCAGGTAATGTAATGACACCGAGCAGCATATAAATAAAAAAAAGAGAGAAAGCGGTGTTAATATGATAGCTGCGATTGAGGTAGTCGATAAAAGACCAAAGGGTCCCGTAAAAAAGCTGAGGTCGCTCTTTCACCCTTATGAGCTTAGTGCGAGGGTAAAGAAACAAAATAAAATATCCATACTTCAGCTTACTTATAAGCAGTACAGAGGTGCGTTCCGTATAGAACGGTTAGTTCCTTATCTCAGGGGGTGCAGCAGAAATCTGCTGTGCAGTAAGGAGCTTGACGCAGAGCTGTCCCCTTTTCGCAGATTTGAATGCTGTGACTTTGCTGAAATAATGATGCTTAATTTTGTAAAGGATATTCTTAAAAAAGCGGAGCCTTTTTCAAGACCTCTTAAGATTGCGTATCTTGACCCCATGGGAAACTATCCCGAAACAGCAGAGAGCCTGTTGGAGCATACATCAGAGCTGACGGTAGTGACTAATGTTCCGAGATTTTATGAAACGGTATCTGATAAGCTGTCGGAAGAAAAGGGTGCTTCTCTTATTGTCAGCAATACAATAGACGCACTCTCGGACTGTGATATACTTTTATGCTCCGAAGCTGTTGATATACATCTTCCGCTGCCTGCCGATGCAATAGTATTCTGTGTTGAAAAGCCTTGTGTGTCTCTTAAAAACACTGTGGTCTATGAATACTGTGTTCCTGTACCGTATAAGTATCAAAGACTCAAGCCCGACCATCTAGATGATTTCTATTTTCTTTCAGCCTTGTATTCTCTGTGTTCGGCAGATGAGCTTTCACGTCTTGTTCCGATAAGCTGTGCAGACGGAGATGCCGTTTACTCTGCCGAAAGGCTCTCAGGCAGACTTGGAGCTGTAGGCTGTACGGCATAAAAAAAGAAGCGGTATGCAAGTAAATGCTGCCGCTCCTTTTTATGTCAGCGATGCTTTGCGTGGAAGCTTATTCCGACTGTGGAAGGTCCGCAGTGGCTTCCTGCTGTCGGGTTTACATCGAATATCTCAATTCTGAGACCGTCACCGAATTTTTCCTTAAGTCTCTTTACTGCTTCATTTACAAGCTCGGGTGCGTCTGTATGAGCTACTATTACTCTGTGCTTGTCAATATCCTCCTGCAGCTCTTCGACAATGCTTATAAGTCTTGAAAGAGCCTTTGCCCTTCCTTTTTCCTTGCCGATATTGACCATTTTTCCTTCGGAGTTCATGTGTATTATAGGACGGATCCCGAGGAGCGTACCCATTGTGCCTGCAAGACCGCTTACTCTGCCGCTTGCCTTAAAGAATTTAAGGTCGTCCGCAAAGAAATATACAGCAAACTTATCTACTTCTGTTTTTGACCATTCCATTATTTCATCTATAGTCTTTCCGGCTTTATAGAGGTCGCCGATTTCCTCAACAATATTAAGGCTGCCGATAGTTATTCCTTTTGTGTCGATAGTATAGAACTTTCTGTCGGGATATTTTTCCTTAAGCTCCTTTACAGCTATATCCATTGCTTCAAAGGTAGCTGTCATGGCTGCGGAAAAATGTACATACAGGATATCGTCGCCGTTCCTGAAATGAGGCTCAAAGTATTTTTTATAGTTCTCGGAGCTGATGCCGCTTGTTTTGGGGAGAATACCGCCCCTGAGACTGTCATAGAACGCATGGGCATCGAATTCCTCAAAATCCTCATATGGGTATGTCGTAACTCCGTCAATGCTGTATGGCATACTGATAAGATGATAGCCGAATTCCTTAGCAACCTTTGGGGTTATATCGGTATCGGTATCCGTAAATAATACTAACATGAAACTTTCCTCCGTTTATTCAAGTATTAATATATAATCATAGATAGGCTGCTGACCGTCTATCATTATTATATCCGCCTGTGAATATTTGTCTGTAAACAGTTCGTTTATCTCATCTGCTTCGTCAGGAGTGACATTCTCTCCGCATATTATAAGTACGATATCATAGTTGTTTGTTTCAAGCTTTTCCGCAAGTCCGGACAGGGCTGTATTCTTATCCGCTGATGTATTGTAAATACAGTCTCCGACAAATCCGATATAATCGTCCTTTTTAACGTCTATACCGTCCTGTTTCGTATCTCTTACGGCTTTCGAGACAACACCTGTTACTACACCGGAGATTATCTCCTTCTGTTCGTCTATAATTCCGGATATATCTCTGTTTTCGGTATCGAGCATTGAAATTGCAGCATATCCTTCTCCGATTGTCTTTGTCGGAATAATATATACCTCGGCATCTTTATAAAGAGAAGCTGCCTGCTGAGCTGTAAGAATAATATTTCCGTTGTTCGGATAGACAAGAATTTTTTCGGCATTTATATTCCTGAATGCAGATATAAGATCCTCTGTCGAAGGATTCATGCTTTGTCCGCCGTCTACAACAGCATCGCAGCCAAGCGAAGTAAATACCTCCTTGATACCGTTTCCTGCCGCTACACTGACAATTCCGTATGTCTTCCTCGGCTTTTTCATATCAGGCTCATATTTGCTTTCGGTATATATCTCGTTGTGCTGGAGTGACATATTCTCTATCTTGGTCGTCAGAAACTCTCCGTACTGCTGGCAGTAGCTGAGGATATCGCCGGGGCGCATTGTATGTACATGAACCTTGATAATAGTACCTTCACGGAATGCAACAACCGATTCTCCGACACTGCACAGATAGTTTTTGAAGCCTTCAAGGTCAAATGCGGCAGGGTCGCATTTGGAATTTTGCAAACGGAGAAGAAACTCGGTACAGTAGCCGAATTCAAGCTCGCTGTTCTCGTCAAATGCGGAAAAATCTATTTTCTTTACGGACTGTGTGCCGTCCCTGATTATATCCGATACCTCTCCCTTCAGCGCATTCCGCATACCTTCGGCAATATAGATAAAGCCTGCTCCGCCGCTGTCTACTACACCGGCTTTTTTCAGTACCTCTAAAAGCTCCGGAGTTCTTTCAAGTGAGCGGTGAAGTTCCTTAAGAAAGTTCTCGAAATAGCTCTCAAGTGTACTTCCCGTATTTATTCTTGCTCCGGCATAGTTTACAGCGTCCTTGAACACTGTAAGTATCGTTCCCTCCACGGGTACGGAAACGGCGCTGTAAGCCTCGCTGAGACCGCTTTCAAAGGCTTTTCCGAGCAGAGTTACGTCTGCCTTTTCAGTGCCCTCAAGCTCTCTTGAGATGCCTGCAAATATCCTTGAAAGTATAACACCGGAGTTGCCTCTTGCTCCTAAAAGCATTCCCTTTGCGGCGGCTGATGCGGTACTGCCGAGAGACGTATCCATATCCGGTCTGAGCGCCGCAACGCCCGAATCAATTGTCATGAACATATTATCTCCCGTATCGCCGTCGGGTATCGGGAAAACATTCAAATCGTTTACCAACTGTCTTTTAGCGGAGAGAGACGCCGCTCCTCCCCTTATCATGTTAGCAAACATTATTCCGTCTAATGTTGTAGTATTCATAAGCTTGACCTCACTGAAATTTTTATGCCTTGGCTATTTTTGTTTTTAGCCACAGAATAATATCTATTATTTTATCTGCCGCATCGGAATAGATGTTGCGGTACTGCATCTGTATCACTCTTGCCGCAACGGCACTTTCCTCAACAAAGCGCCTTGCCTTTGCTACGGTATCTCGTATATTTCTTCCGATAACAGCCATTTCATGGCTTGCAAAGAAGTCGCTGCCTTCGCTCTTATCCGTTGAGTGCAGTGATAAATGTACTATCGGAACACCCGATACGGCCGCTTCCGTGCTTGTAAGTGAATCGGGGCGGAGAAGTATCGCATCGGCGCTTTCTATATAAAGATTGAGCTGCTTTGTGTAGGTTATCAGCTTAATGTGCTGATCGCTGCCAAGAATGCGCATAAGAGTATCTCTCACAGGACTGCTGCGCTTTGTCGGAATATATACTGCATAGTCCTCCTGCTCGCTGTCTGCAAGCTCTTTGCATATATAGGAGATATCCTCAGATGAAAGACCGTCTGGGATAAGAAGATAAATTCTCCTTTTTTTAGGTATTACAAGATAGTTTCTTGCAGCCGCCTTGCCTATTCTTTCACGGAAATTCTTCTTTACGGGTATTCCGGTGACAAAAATTCTTTCGGCTCCTATACCGTTTTTCATCAGTCTCGAACGGATATCCTCATGCGGTACAAAATAGCAGTCTGCCTCGTATTGAAGCAGTGATGAGGAAAAAGTATATTCACTGATTATACAGCAGGTAAGCAGGTTCAGTCCCTCCTGTGCCTTAAGTGCCGAGAGCAGCTTCATTCCGCTGAGGGCAGTGCATACAAGAGCGTCAGCCTTTTCCTCTTTCAGATAATCTGCAAGCCTTCTGAGATAATCGGGAGACGATGCTTTTGATGAGTCTATGGTCAGGTCGGAAATATCCATAGGATCACAGCTTATATGTTTTTCCAGAGCCGCAATAATTACGGCATCGGATATATATTTCAGCTTCTTTGAAGTCTTATCGCTGATAACGATAATTTTCATATTCTCACCGCCTTCAATACAGCATAGTCAAAAAAATATTACACACCTGTTGATTTTCTTATATATCTTATATTATAATATATCAAGATGAACTTCAACCTACACAAAATTCCATAGCTGATGATTTTACCGCAAAAATAAAGAATCTGAGGTATTTTACACATCAGGTGCGAATTTTGTCGAATTCTGTAATATCCGGGTGGTACAATGAACAGCGAATCCAAGACGACAGACCGCAGAGTGATAAAGACAAAGAAGGCTATACGGATAGCCTTTGCAAGACTGCTTTCCGAAAAAGATATAAACGACATAACGGTAAGCGACATTGCAGAGCTTGCCGATATTAACCGAAAGACATTCTATAACTACTATTCAGGCATTTATAAGGTAATTGACGAGATAGAGAACGATATCGTAAACACATTCGGAAATGTACTCGGTGAGATAAATTATAAAGACGAACTGAAAGACCCGTATTCTATTTTTGAAAAGCTCACCTCGATAATAAATACGGACATGGACTTTTACGGGCATTTCTTTACAATGAACGGAAATACGAATATGCTTACAAAGATAGTATCGCTTCTCAAGGAAAAGACAAAAGCCGAGATGATATCACAGACGGGAGCAGACGAGACTATGGCGGAAATGGCGCTTACATATATGCTTTACGGAATGTTTGCTGTCTTTCAGACCTGGTTCAATTCCGACAGAAAACAGTCAATAGAGGAGCTTTCGGAGATGATAAGCACAATGTGCTTTTCGGGTCTTAACGGTATTCTCAATTCACAGGTGTGATCAGATGAGCCTGCGGAGAAAAGCTGAAAGGCGGCATCGCATAACGAACGTATAACGAATAATCCGGATAAAAAACAAAGGAGAAACAAAATGGAAAAACCGATAGTACATGATACAATGCTGTTAATGAAAAAGGCAGTACCGGCCGATAAAAGCGATTCAGGTACTGCAGTTGATCTAAGGGATACGCTTCTTGCACATTCTGCCGGCTGTGCAGGACTTGCGGCGAATATGATAGGAGCAAACAAAAGCATAATTGCATTTTTTGCGGCAGGTGTGCCTGTTGTAATGCTCAATCCAAGGATAACAGCTCATTCGGCAGAGAGCTATGAAACGGAAGAGGGCTGTCTGTCGCTGACGGGTGTAAGAAAGACAAAAAGGTATCATCAGATTACGGTTGAATACGATGATATGATGATGAAAAGAAAGCGTATGGTGTACACCGGTTTTATTGCACAGGTTATTCAGCATGAGATCGACCATCTGAACGGCATACTTATATAACAAGCGTCGATGTCCCCCGAGTCTCGCCTGCCGGCTCGGTCGGTGCTTCTGCCTTCGGCAGAGGTGTCCACCGGACACC
>CACXGH010000230.1 GCA_902767175.1 uncultured Ruminococcus sp. | reverse complement strand
GTGTCCGGTGGACACCTCTGCCGAAGGCAGAAGCACCGACCGAGCCGGCAGGCGAGACTCGGGGGACATCGACGCTTGTTATATTAAACAAGAAACATCTTACAATAAATTCCGCAAACCAAATTGGTTTCCGTGCGACGGGGAGTGTTGACACTAACAAAGCAAGGATTTTTAACGCATAAAATGTAAAAATCAAGCAAGACAGGTACTGAACTGTAAGGAGCAGTTTATTCAGCGATCCCTCAGGCTTTGTGTCAACAAGAACTAATAAAAAAGAGTCTCGACAGCTGCCGAGACTCAAACCGTCTTGCTGTATTACTGCTCTGTAGCGTATACAGATACCTGCTTGCGGTCTCTGCCTACACGCTCAAACTTAACAACACCGTCAACCTTAGCAAACAGACTGTCGTCTGAACCGCGGCCTACATTGTTGCCGGGATGAATGTGTGTTCCGCGCTGCTTAACAAGAATATTGCCTGCAAGCACGAACTGACCGTCAGCACGCTTTGTTCCGAGACGCTTGGACTCTGAGTCACGGCCGTTCTTTGTTGAACCGCCGCCCTTTTTATGAGCAAACAACTGAACATTGATTCTAAGCATTGTATTACACCTCCGTAATGGTTACCTTTAAATAATTAGGATACTGCTCCTCTGTATTCAACAAATGGAGCTTTAAGCCTTCAAGAATATCTCTGCAGCGTACAGCGCCGCTTTTCCCTACCATAACTTTCATATCACCGTCCGACACGTCAGTCTGTGCATCGGCACCGATAATATCCGTAATAGTATTTGCTGCCATATATGCAGCCGATGAAACAAAGGCGCAGATTATATCGCTGCCCTGTTCGGCATAGCCTGAATGACCGCTTATATGAAAACCCGACAGCAGATTATCCGCTGCAAAAAACTCAGCTCTTATCATTATGCTTCGATTGACTCGATCTGCACCTTAGTATAGAACTGTCTGTGTCCCATCTTGCGCTTTGAACCCTTCTTGGGCTTATAGGTAAACACGGTGATCTTCTGACCCTTGCCTGTCTTGAGCACCTTGCCTGTTACCTTTGCTCCGTCTACATAAGGAGCGCCGACCTTAAAACCGTCGTCTGTGCTGAGTGCAACAACCTTAAATTCAACTGCTGCATCATTTTCGGCATCCAGCTTCTCTACAAATACTACATCGCCGTTAGCGACCTTGTACTGCTTTCCGCCTGTTTCGATTACTGCGTACATTTTCTTTGGCACCTACCTGTTTTCTGTACTCGCTGCAAGGGGCGGAGACAAGCTCACTTAAAAAGCCCATAGCATGCGGCTATATAATAATATCATACACTTTCCCCCTTGTCAAGCACATAACATCAATTTCTCAGGGTTTTTGAACGAGTTAATAACCTGTGAACAAAATATTAAAAGTTTTGATCAAACTTTTTCAAAAGTTTGCGGGTTCCAAAGGCAGAGCCTTTGGTAGGAGGTTCGGAGGACGAAGTCCTCTGACTATTTATTGCTTCCTGTCATGATTTTGCAAGAAATCATGACAATAATATTCATATAACACTTTTTGTTTATCATTTGTTTACTCATTCAAAAAACCTGATCAATTTCTTTCGGTGCGTGTGTGTAGGTTTACTTTGTGTATTCCGAGGATTGACTTTCGGCAGATTTCGCTGTATCATATTGACAGAAGAATAATGATCTGCCGCCGGGCAGAAGATGCTATAGGCATTCGTTTACACATCATCAGGCCTCAGAAGATGTGTATAAACGAATGCCTGTTTTTATGGAGGTTTATTTATGGCTGCAAAAAAACGCAGGGCTTATTTTACGCCCTTTGAACTGATACTCTGGTTTTCATCGGTGCTTCTTATCGTTTTGTCATTTGCCTTTTTGGACGGAGAGAACTATCTTTATCTTTCGGCATCTCTCATCGGTGTTACATCTCTGATATTCTGTGCAAAGGGAAATCCGGCAGGACAGGTGCTTATGATAATATTCAGCATTATTTACGGCATTATTTCCTACGGCTTCGGCTATTACGGGGAAATGATAACCTATCTCGGCATGACTATGCCCATGGCAGTGTTCTCACTTATATCATGGCTGAAAAATCCCTATAACGGCAGCCGTTCACAGGTCAGGATAAATAAGACAGGAATAAAAGAAAATCTTCTGCTTCTTTTGCCGCTGTCTATAGTGGTAACAATTGTTTTTTACTTTATTCTGCGGCATTTTAACACACCTAACCTTATACCATGCACTCTTTCAGTGCTGACAAGCTTTACAGCGGCATATCTCACATTGAGAAGAAGTCCGTACTATGCCGCAGCCTATGCACTAAATGATCTTGTACTCATATATCTTTGGTGGCTTGCAGGACTTGACGACACCCGATATATTTCAGTAACAGTGTGCTTCACTGCTTTTTTCGCAAACGATATTTACGGCTTTATAAGCTGGAAAAAACTCGAAAAGACTCAAAACAAAGAAAAGAATATCTGACAAAGTCTTATGTTGTCAGATAAAATAAGAATTTTGTAAATATATCTTTAATATCGGGGAAAAATGTTATATAATGAAATAAGAATATATCAAGATACTGTATCCGGAAGGAATGAATAAAAACAATGGATAATTCAGAAAAAAAGAAGATCAAAATAAAGATAGCCAATAACGTTTTCACCGTTCTGTCGTCAGATGACGACAATTATACCGCTGCAACCGCCGAAAAGGTAGACAAGCAGATAAAAGAAATATGCAGAACAGCAAGGACATCAGTAACAGGCGCAGCTATACTTTCTGCCCTTAATTACTGTGATGACCTGCAAAGCCTTGAAAGAGACACCTATACTCTTAAAAAGCAGCTTTCCTCTTATCTCGATGAAATAATGGCACAAAAAGCCGAGATAGAGAAATTAACAGGTGAAAACGCACGTCTGAGAACGGATATAGAGACATACCGCCGCAGACTGAAGGAAGAAAATTCTTCCGCAAGCAGCGGAGAGCCTGTATCAACACCGATAAAACCCGTAAGAAGGGAGCTGTCGGCGGCTGATTCCGAAGAAGCAGCCGAGGACGATACAGAAACTGCCGGCAGCGCTGACGATTGACAATACAGTTCAGACAATACAGTTCAGGACGCGGAAATCAACTTTTAATAACTGATAGATGAGAGCATATAAATTTTTTCTTCTAAAATTTGACTTGTGTGTTTTTTTTCATAGATTAAGTCAGCGGTTTTAGGAAAGGGGTATGGGGAATAACCCTTTTTCCGCCGGAAAAGGGTTTTCCCCATGTGACTGTCC
>CACXGH010000229.1 GCA_902767175.1 uncultured Ruminococcus sp. | reverse complement strand
TCATAGATTAAGTCAGCGGTTTTAGGAAAGGGGTATGGGGAATAACCCTTTTTCCGCCGGAAAAGGGTTTTCCCCATGTGACTGTCCCGTCAAGATTGATTTCCGTGATTTTGGAGTGGGAAGCATTGACACATCAGGGCTGATATAATAAAATATAACTGCAGGGCGATCAGCATAATGAGTTATAGCGAACGGGTGGTTTTATGGCAGAGAAGGAGCTTCTACAGTTGTGCGGAGCGGTTGAGGAGATAGTTTTCAGAAATGATAAAAACGGATATACAGTGCTGACCATGCTGTGTGATGGAATAAACGCAACTGCGGTAGGCATGATGTCCGATGTACATATAGGCGATGAATTGAAACTTGTCGGCAATTGGAAAACACACGCAAGCTACGGTGAACAGTTTTCCTTTGATTATTATGAGCAGTATATGCCTTCAACGGCAGACAGTATTCTCAAATACCTGTCATCGGGTGCGGTAAAGGGAATAGGAAGGGCAACTGCGAAAAGACTTGTCGATGCTTTTGGTGAGAATACACTTGACGTAATGCAGAATGATCCCGAAAGACTTGAACAGATAAAGGGAATATCCAAAGAAAAGGCTGCTGCGATCTCAGAAGAGATAAGAAGGACATTCGGAATGAGGGAGGTAATGATATACCTTGAAAAATTCCATATATCCGCTCAGGAGTCGGTGAAAATATGGAAGAGCTGCGGTGCAGGAGCTATAGAGCTGATAGAGAGCAACCCGTATATGCTGTGTGACGGAAATATAGGTGTGTCTTTTGAAAGGGCAGACCATATTGCAGCCGTTTTGAAAAGACCTTGTGATGACCCTTTCAGAATAAGAGCGGGACTTGTGCATATCGTCAGATATAATGCAAGAAACGGTCATACCTGTCTGCCGGGAGAAAAGCTGATCGAGGTGACAGCAAAGTTCCTTAAGCTTGAGGATACACTTGTAAGCGATATGCTTGCCGAAATGCTGCTTGACGGCAGTCTTATAAGAGATATCATAGAAGAAAGGGAATTCGTTTTCCTGCCGTCACTTTACAGGAGCGAAAGCTTTGCAGCGGACAGACTTTCTATGCTTATGCAGTTTCCGCCGGAAAGAATAACGGGTGTGGAGCTTGCCCTTGAACTGTTTGAGAAGGAACAGGGAATCGAGTATGCGGTGCTGCAGAAAAGAGCAATAATAGAAGCATTGTCCGGAGGTCTGCTGATCCTTACGGGAGGACCGGGTACAGGCAAAACTACTACTCTTAATGCAATTATAGAATTATATAAACAAAGCGGAATAAAGGTAGCACTTGCCGCACCGACAGGCAGAGCAGCACAGAGAATGTCGGAGGTAACAGGCTGTGAGGCAAAGACGCTGCACAGACTGCTTGAGGTTGAATGGGACAAGAACGATTCTCCGCTGTTCAAGAGAAACGAAAGAAACCTTCTTGACTGTGATGCGCTGATAATAGATGAGCTGTCTATGGTGGACGCTTCACTGTTTGAGGGTGTAATGAGGGCGCTTCCTCTCGGGTGCAGACTGATAATGGTGGGCGACAGCGATCAGCTTCCGTCAGTAGGCCCGGGAAATGTTCTTGGCGACCTTATAGCGTCGGGAAGGGTGCCTGTGGTACAGCTTACGGAGATATTCCGTCAGTCTATGAAAAGCCTGATAGTAACAAATGCCCATAGGATAGTTCACGGAGAAATGCCTGTTATAAACAGAACAGACAACGACTTTTTCTTTATACAATGTGAGGACAAGGAACAGATAGCCGGAACTATAACGGGACTATGCTCAAAAAGACTGCCCGCAACCTATAAGTACTCTCCGTTTGAGGATATTCAGGTGCTTTGTCCGGGCAGAAAGGGCGAGCTTGGAGTAACGGAGCTGAATAAAAGACTGCAGCAGGTGCTTAACCCTCCCGGAACAAAGGCTGAGGAGATAAATATACCGCTGTATACCCTCAGAGTGGGGGATAAGGTGATGCAGACAAGAAACAACTATGACCTTGCATGGACAAAGAATGACGGCACAGAGGGAGCAGGTATTTTTAACGGAGATATCGGTACAATAGCGAGTGTCAACAGGGCTATGAAAACAGCAATTATACGCTTTGACGATAAGCTTGTAATGTATGATGAGGAGTCACTCATGCAGCTGGAGCTTGCTTATGCGACAACGGTGCATAAAAGTCAGGGAAATGAGTTCAATGCTGTAATAATACCGATGTTCTACGGACCTCCTCAGCTTTATTACCGGAATCTTCTATATACCGCTGTAACAAGGGCTAAGAAAATACTTATACTTGTAGGAAATACCTCTGTCCTTAAAACCATGGTAGATAATAATAAGAAGACACTCAGATATTCCGGGCTTAAGTCCTTTATCGAAAGGAGATAGCACAAGTGGGTATTCTCTCCCTGCTTTTTCCGTGTAAATGTCCGTATTGCAGTGCGGTAATAAAAAGAAAAATGACGGAGTGCGATAAATGCAGGCCGAAGATAATTGCAAAAAAGATTATTTATAAGATACCGTCAAATGATATATGTATAGCACCGTTCAGATATGACGGCAGAGTAAGGAACGCCATACTTGAATTTAAATTCAATGGAGTGCGTTTCAATGCTAAAAGTCTTTCAGAGAGAATGACAGAAATACTGAGGGAATATGTCGGCAGCTTTGATATTGTAACCTGCGTTCCTGTTTCAAAACAACGAATGAGGGAAAGGGGCTTTAATCAGTCAAAGGACCTGGCAAAAGGGATAGCTTTACTGTTGGGAAAGAGCTGCTGTGATACTCTTAAAAAGACGAAAAACAATAAGGTTCAGCATATGCTTGATAAAAGTCAGAGGCAGGAAAATGTCATCGGTGTATATTCTGCAATAAATACAGACAAGTTTATTGGTAAGCGCATTCTTCTTGTTGATGATATCTGTACGACAGGCAATACCCTTGCGGAATGCTGCAGGGTGCTGTATGCGGCAGGTGCTGCCTTTGTACTGTGTGCTGCAATTGCGGTCTCTTATGAATAATAAAAATATGAAATAAAAAACACGGCAGACTGTCAGTAAATATGTCTGCCGTGTATTATTATTGTTTGCTGCTTTATCTGTTTCCTATATCCTTGTAGGATACCCTTGCATGGACGTTCTTGTATGCAGGGCGGATTATTTTTCCTGAGTTTACAAGCTCCTCCATACGATGTGCTGACCAGCCTGCTATTCTTGCAATTGCAAATATAGGTGTGAACAGCTTTTCGGGAAGCCCGAGCATACTGTAAACAAAGCCGCTGTAAAAGTCAACATTTGCGCTGACACCTTTGTATATGCGTCTTTCCTCTGCTATTACCTCCGGAGCAAGCTTCTCTACCATAGAATAAAGCCTGAATTCATCTATCTTGCCTTTTTCTTCCGAAAGCTTTTCGACAAATCCCTTGAATACCCTTGCTCTCGGGTCGGAGATAGAATATACAGCGTGTCCCATACCGTAGATAAGACCTGACCGGTCAAATGCCTCTCCGTGAAGCAGCTTTTTCAGGTAATCTCTTACCTCACCTTCATCAGTAAAGTCCGAAATGCTGTTTTTCATGTCTTCAAACATTTTTACGACCTTGATGTTCGCACCGCCGTGCTTAGGTCCTTTCAATGAGCCTAAGGCTGCTGCGATAACCGAGTATGTGTCAGTTCCTGATGATGTCACTACATGAGTGGTGAATGAGGAATTGTTTCCTCCTCCGTGTTCCGCATGGAGAACCAATGACATATCAAGCAGCTTGGCTTCAAGCTTTGTATATTTTGAGTCAGGTCTGAGCATATACAGAATATTCTCAGCGGTAGAAAGATTAGGCTGGGGAGAGTGTATAAACAGACTCTGATTTCTGCGGTAATGATTATATGCCTGATAGCTGTATACCGAGATAACAGGGAACTGAGCAATAAGCTGCAGACACTGTCTGAGCACGTTCGGAAGAGATGTATCGTCAGCATTCGGGTCATAGGAATACAGTGTCAGAACACTTCTTGCAAGGGCATTCATCAGGTCACTGCTCGGTGCTTTCAGAATAACGTCTCTTGTGAAGTACTGCGGCAGCTTACGGTATGCTGCAAGCAGTCTGTTTATCTGTTCAAACTGTGTTTTATCGGGAAGGTCTCCGAACATGAGAAGATATACTACCTCCTCAAATCCGAAACGGTCGTCATGTATGAAACCCTTTACTATATCCTCGACATCAACACCCCTGTAATAGAGCTTGCCGTCACAGGGACGTGTCTCGCCGTTTACAGTCTTGCTTGAGCATATCTCGGATATTTCCGTAAGACCTGCAAGCACGCCTTTTCCGTTGATGTCACGAAGTCCCCGCTTTACGTCATATTTTGTGTACAGGTCCTTATCTATTCTGCCGTGTCTTGCACAAAGCTCACTGAGCTGTTCAAGCTCTGGTGTTATTTCAAATAATCCGTCTCTTGGCATTTTTATCATCTCCGTCTGTTCAAAATTATTCTCTGCTTCAATTGCTCCATTAATTGGAAGCTATGTTACAATTATACCATATAAGTATTGATTGTAAAGAAAATAAGAGTTTCTGTTTTGTAAATTTTTTATTTCAATGCACAGCCCTGAATTATATTTCTTGCTTTAAGCTGATGATTAAGGCTGTTCAGGACATTCCGTTTATCTCCGCTCCATAGAGGAGCTATAAGAAGCCGTTTGTCACCGTCGCCTGTAAGTCTGTGGATAACTGTCTGAGGGGGGAGGACTGATATCATATCACACAGCAGGGAGATATATTCCTCCTGAGACAGTACCTCGAATTCCTTTTTTCTGTACATTTCTGCAAGCACTGTTCCTTTCAGTACATGGAGAAGCTGCAGTTTTATTCCGTCTGCACCGCTTTTTGCCGCATAAGTTACGGTATTTATCATATCCTCATGAGTTTCGTATGGAAGTCCTGCTATTGTATGGACTATTACCTCTGCACCTATGCTTTTAAGATCATTTACAGTGCTTTCAAAACAGCTAAGCTCATATCCTCGGTTGATAAGCCGTGCGCTTTCAGGTTTTGAGGTCTGTAAGCCCAATTCCACCCAGATCGGTTTTATTTTTCTGAGTCTTGAAAGCAGCCGAAGCTTATCGCTTTCAAGACAGTCAGGTCTTGTTGCTATAGAGAGCACATCTATATCATCACGCATTATGACAGGCATGAACAGCCGTTCAAGATAGTCGCATGGTGCGTATGTATTGGTAAATGCCTGAAAATAGGCAATATAGCCCTCACCGTTTGTTTTTCTGCTGACTTTTTCCTTTGCCTGAGATATCTGTTCATTTATAGAAAGCGACCTGTCGGCAGTGAATTCACCCGACCCTCCGGCACTGCAAAAAATACATCCTCCTTTGGATATTCTGCCGTCACGGTTAGGACAGGTCATTCCGCCGTCAAGAGAGAGCTTGTACAGTTTTTTATTAAAGGTATTTTTTAAGTAGCAGTCAAGAGAGTAGTATCTTCTGCCGTTCCAAAGCTTTATCTGATCCTTGATGAGCATAACGTGTTCCTTTATAAAAATGAAGGAGGGAAACACAAAGTTCCCTCCTTGCGTAAAGCTGTGTCAGGTTTTGTCTGCTTATTCTTCGGGAGCAAAGTTTTCCTTGCCTACACCGCACAGAGGACAGGTCCAATCCTCGGGAATGTCCTCAAATGGGGTGTTTTCTGCGATACCGTGATCGGGATCGCCGTTATAGGGATCATAAATGTAACCGCATATCTGACATACATAATTTTTCATAGAAAAGCCTCCTTATTTTTGGTTGATATTATTATACAAGAATTCGTATTAAAAGTCAAGTAGCGCCTCCGCCGGGTCACGCACCGGACGGCTCGGAGGATACGGAGCTTTCTCTCCATATCCTTCCGATTCCGTTGAGACCTATTCCGTTTATCTCATCGGATAAACGGGAGACGGTGCTTCTATATGCAGTCGAAAGCTCCGTTCTGAAAATGTTCGATGTTCCTAAAAGAATTATATATACCGCCGCTGTTACAATAACCGTTACAGCCGTTATCAGAATTACCGATAAAAGCTGCTTCCTTGAACTGAAAAGCTTTTTTTTCTTTCCCTTCATTTTGTACCTCCGTCCGTTTTACCGTGCAGTTATCCTCATCGCAATAACGGTAATATCATCATCGTGTCCGTCTTTTCTCCTTGAGGTGGCTTCGTCATTTATCAGGTTTGCAAGCTCCTGCATACTTTCGCTTTCCCACCTCATTATTATCCGTTCTATCCATTCCTCTCCGCAGACTATTGCTCCGTCTGATACCATTACGATAATATCATCTGCTTCAAGACTGTCCTCCGTATAGGTGAATTCTACCTCAGGCAGTATGCCTACAGGAAGAGAGGGGGTTTCTACACGGTACATTTCTCCCTTTTTGCGGATAAATGACAACGCAGCACCTGCCTTCATAAAATCAACATCACCCGAATACAGATCTATCGCTGCAACATCAAGGGTAGACAGTGATTCGTCATCGGACTTGACAAGAAGTGCCGAATTCACTACCTTGAGTGAGCAGTCAAAGCCTAGCCCTGCTTTTATCAGCTTTGACAGAATGCTCACCGACATTCCGCTGTCAACCGCAGCACGTCCTCCTGTGCCCATACCGTCACTCAGTACCGATATCATTCTTCCCATACCGTCATTGAAATATCTGAAATTATCTCCCGACAGCAGACCGCTTCCGCATATATGCTGACTTGTTGCTATTTCTACATCAAGCGAGGGTCTTTCGCTTAATATCAGCCTGCATCTGCCGAATGCAGCGGTGATATTCGGCGCATCAAAGCGCCTTGAACAGATCTTCGATATCTCACGGACTATTACTCCGCGCTTAAGCTTTTTCGGGTCAGCATCAAATATTTCTGTTTCTACCGTCATTCTTCCGAGATGGTCTACACGGCAGCTCACATCTGACGGAATAAGTTCAAGCTCCTTGAGCTTCATGAATATCCTGTCGGAAAGCTCGTTGTCGAAATACTCATAGTTTTCATACTCGTCAGCCATTTCTCCCAGAATGTCTCCGAGACCGCAGAACTGACCTGCAACTACAGCCCTTACCTCATCGACCCGTTTAGAGGCTGCCTCTGATGCAGTATAGTTCCGGTAGCATTTATTTACAGCCATAGCCATTTCAGGGCTGCGGCAGCATTTTCTGCGAATACTTTCGCTCAGCTCGTCTGCTTTTATGCTGCCTGAATGAAGCAGCTTGTCATTCAGCAGCTTGAAGTATTCCATAGACATACCGTCCTTATGCTCCCAGCAGTAGACCTTGAGACCGCATCTCTGACAGGTAGATTCTACCGCTTTTTCATATACGCTGTCAAGTGTTGGTGTGACGATCCGTGAAAGCTTCTGGGCTACCTCCTCAACATCAGATGAAACATCAGACAGTGCCTTTGATGCAAAATCAAGCCGCATTATTACGGAGCGTCTTAATCCCTGACACTGTTCGTCCGTCTTTGATGAGTTGAAAAGTGATGACAGAAAGCTGCCCGTACTTCTGGGTATCAGCAAAAATATAATTCCGGCCGCAAGGCATTCATACAGCACGGTAATTACGGTGGAAAGACTTCCTGACTGTACAGAGACGATACTGCAGCTCAGTGTGAAAGCCAATGCAGAGGCGATTTTTCCCGTGCGGCTGAATATTCCCGAGATAAGTCCTCCGAAAGCGTATGCGGATCCGATAAAGAACATTTCATCAGAAGCCAGGCTTAGTACGATCCCTGTTGAAACGCCTGCAACAGTACCTCCTGCGGTGCTGCCGTAATGTGAAGCAATGAGAATGCAGAAAACTGCGGTTATCCTGCCTATGGATACCGTGCCGATAGTCACTCCCGACAGGGCAAGAATACCTATGCAGCCCGTAAATACAAGGCAGGCAGCCTCAGGCATCAGCAGGTTTCCGGGAGCTTTTGTGCCGTGCAGTATTACTGCGGTACGGGAGATAAAATATGCGGCCGCAGCGCCTATAAGGGATTCGAGGGTGCAGAAAAGCAGTGTATCGGACTTAAAGCCCGTTACGCTCATTCCTGCAAGTCCTGTTGCAAGAGAAGGAACAAAGCAGACAGCCGCCGCATAGAGTGAATGCCGGTTCAGCTGCTTAATGTCGTTGAGTGTCCATCGTATCGCTATTACGGCGATCATCGCCGCAATATAACGGAAACGGGCCGTTCCTCCCGTAAAGACCGAATAGCCTATAACGGAGCCTAAAAGTGAGGAGAATACGCCCGAAAACGGTACTGCCGCCGAAACGGATATTCCGAACGGTGAGTATGTACCGAATATCGAGCCGCCTGCGGAGATAAATCCGCAGCCGAAGCAGGCAAGCTGATAAAAGAGCTTCCTGGTGCTGCCGAGCTGTAAAATACTGCGTACAGGATATTTTGCGGCAAGCTCACTGACCTTCAAACAAACCACCCCGAAAATAATATTTGTCCCCCGAAGGAGACTTGTTAAAGGATATTATACACCATCATAAAGGCTGTGTTTGTCGGAATACGCAGGAGAGAACGTGTTAATTGACCGATAAATAAAAAGTGTTTTTATATGTGCGCACGGAGATCAACTTTTAAAACTGATAGATGATACTAATATTCGATAGAATACTTTAGCTTTGCATAAGTTCCGCCAGCCAACCGGCGTTCGCCTTTGGCGCCGCTTCTTGGGGGTGTTGCTTAAATATCTTTGGCGTTAAATTCCTTCTTCTAAAATTTGACTTGTATGGTTATTTTATAGATCAAGTCAGCGGTTTTAGGAAAGGGGTATGGGGAATAACCCTTTTTCCGCCGGAAAAGGGTTTTCCCCATGTGACTGTC
>CACXGH010000228.1 GCA_902767175.1 uncultured Ruminococcus sp. | reverse complement strand
TTTGCGAGTGTGCTGGAATTGGCAGACAGGCACGTTTGAGGGGCGTGTGTTTTACGACGTACGGGTTCAAGTCCCGTCACTCGCACTCGGAAAAAAGACTGTGCTTTATAGTACGGTCTTTTTCTCTATCATACGCTTTTTTACAAATAAATAACTGCAGATCGGCAGTAAAAAATTGAGGTGTGATTATCCGCCTTTGAAGCACGATGCCGGAAATAATTTATCGGAGGTCAAGAGAATGGACGAAGTAAAGGTAACTTCAGAAGACGAAAAAAATGACGATATTAAGGTATCTGTCGTTGTCTATGTGCATGACAGTCCCAACTATGTCAGAAAATGTATTAAAAGTCTTTCCGAACAGACACTCGAGGAGCTGGAGGTCATTTGCGTAAATGACGGCAGCGAAGGAAATATGGACGAATGGCTCACTGAATTCGGTGAGGGTATCAGGAATTTTCATGTCATCAATAAAGAGCATACAGGCTACGGCGAGTCCATGAACCTTGCTCTTCAGAAATGTACAGGCGAATATGTAGGCTTTGTACACGGTGATGACTTTGCTGCCAAGGATATGTACGAACAGCTTTATAACAGCACCGCAGACGGTAAGGCTGATATAGTAAAGTGTGCTTTCTCCGAGTATTTCGATGACGGAATGAAGGCTCCGACAACCAGGAAGAATAAGGACAGGGAATTCATAGAGACCACAACAAAGCCTTTCGACCCGAAGGACGATTCTCAGATATTCTGGGGCGATCCTGCTGTTCAGGCTGCTATATACAGAAGAAAATTCCTTGTTGACAATAAGATAACCTTTATGGAGCTTGATGGCAATAAATTTGTTGACGAGCCGTTCTTTACCGAGACGATGTGCAGGGCAGAAAACGTGATGTGGCTCAATGAGTATCTGTACTACCGCAGAAACTGGGAGTCGGAGCTTTATAATGAGATCAACGAAAGACCTGCCGTTATTGCAGACAGATTTATTGATGACTGTGCTATTCTCAGGAATAATACTATCGGAGATACAAACCTCAAGAGAAGAATTTATTCCAAGATGCTTGTATTTATCCGCAAGACTATAACCGAATACGACTATGAAAAGAATGCCAGAGAGACAGACGAGAGAATAAGAGAGCTGCTCTCCATGATAGATGAGTCTGTCATTACATCGGATTTCAGCCTGCAGGAGCAGTATGACTACTTCTCATATATTTCACCGCTCAAGGAGATAAAGGCAAGGTCTCCGAAGGTGCTTATATACAATTGGCTGCCGTTTGATAATCCGTGGAATTGGGGCGGCGGCGTTACCGTATACTGCCGAAACGTTATTTCCGAGATAATCAGAAATAACCCCGATATAGATATATACTTCCTCAGCAGCGGTTTTGCATATGACGCTACTACAACAAAGACCTACTGCAGAAAGATAAAGAATATGTTCGGCGATAATGTCAATCAGTACGAGATAGTAAATTCTCCCGTTCCTGCCGAGCAGAGAAACCTCTATATCAATCCTCTTGTCGCTCTTGAAAATAAAAACCTCAAGGAGACAGTAGCCGAGTTCATGACAACATACGGTCCCTTTGATGCAGTCCATTTCAATAATATAGAGGGTCTGTCCCTTGATGTTCTCGATCTTAAAGAGGCATTCCCCGATACAAGATTTATTTTCTCTATCCATAACTATGTGCCTCTCTGTGTTAACGGCAGCTATTATATGCGCCATAAGCACTGCAACTGTACACCCGACCATACGGGTCTTGACTGCTTTAAATGTACAAGAATGGACATCAGAAGCGATATCGCCAAGGCTACATATCAGAGAGGTATGTTCGGTGTAAAGCCCTCTGAGTGTGTATCACAGGGAAGATGGATAAACGCTTTTGATTTTGAGAGACTTGATATAGACGTCTCTCCTGATGAGATACTTGACTTTGCAAAGACTGCTACGGCTAAGATAAACAAGAACTGCGACAGTATACTTGCGGTTTCAAAGAGAGTTTATGACATTGCTGCGGAAAACGGCTTTGATGAGAGCAAGATGTTTGTATCATATATTGGTACACTTGTGGCTGCGAGACAGATAGGCAGAGCTGCGGCTGAGTTCAAGGGCAGAATGAAGCTTGTATTCCTTGGCAGTGATATGAACTTTGAGGAGAAGGGCTATGCGTTCCTTCTGAATGCGCTCTCCGAAATGCCTATAGAATATGCACAGAAGATAGACCTTCTTCTTACGGTCAAGACGCCCGAGCACGCAGAGATATATAAGATGTGCAGGAACTTCCATTCTCTGAAGGTCGTTCAGGGCTATAGTCATGATGACCTTGCATGGATATTCAAGGACGCACATCTTAGTGTGGTTCCCGTACTGTGGGAGGATAACCTTCCCCAGATAGCTATAGAGTCGGCTGCGTACGGTGTTCCTGTGCTTGCAAGTACGGCAGGCGGTGCTAAGGAGCTTTGTGAAAGCGAGCTGTTCAGGTTTGAATGCGGTGATAAGAATGACCTTATCGCAAAGCTTGCACACTTTATTGATAATCCCGAAGATCTGAAGCAGTATTGGAATTACCATAACGGACTTGTTACAATGCCTCAGCATTGGAAGGAGCTTGCAGGCTACTACGGAATAGCAGAGCCTGAGGAGGTACATCTCAGTGTAGATGAATTCAGAAACCTTATCAGAGAAAATGACTTCCTGAGAAGAAGCCTTCCGCTTGAGGAGGACAGCTATGCTCCCAAGAGCGTTGTGGAAGATCTGAAAAAGCAGATCACCAAGCTTAAAAAGGAAAACGAGAAACTTAAGAGTGAGGCGGAGAACGGTATGAAACATTTTGCGGGCAGAGTTATATTCGGTACGGAATATGATCCGGTACAGGGTGCTGCAGGTACGGATCTGTTTACATTGGAGCTTGAGGACTTTGACTTCGATGACTTCTACACAGAGATCAAGTTTGTAAGGATAAACAATATAGCACAGTCGTTCTCCGATGTACTTACTGTCTCCGGTACGCTTTTGAATACAGGAGACAACAAGCGCAGTCTCAGGCTGCATCAGATGACATGGGCAAAGAATATTCCCGAGCTTAAGGACAGCATTTACTGCTATGTCCGTAAAAATAAGGTTCATTTCTTTGGTCTCCATACGGGACAATGGAGCGGCTTCTACTATGAGGTCAATATCCTTACAACAAGAGCGCCGAGAGAGACAGCGAAGATAGAAGGACCCGATGAGGAGTTTGTTTATGAGAACATGACTCTTCCCGAGGGTGCATTCAGATCGCTTTGAGTTATACTGATATCAAATAGACCTGACGACAAGCTTTGGCGCCCCCTTCTGTCTGATATTAGTATTAAAGCCTGTAACGCCGCATTACAATAAACCTTGCGGCGTTTGTTCTTATAAAGGAGGAATAGTATAAATGAAAGATCACTATGACGTTGGTATAGTAGGCTGCTGGTATTGGGGCAATTACGGCTCACTGCTCAACGGCTATGCGACAACTCAGGTGATAAAGTCCTTCGGACTTTCACCGCTGAATATCATTACACCGTATAACGGCTTTGAAAACCATGCAAAAAGATTTTTTGAAGTGGCTTACGATAAAGATGATATATCTCCTCTTTATAACTTTGAGCAGATACCCGAGTTCAATAAATACTGCGATTCCTTCCTTACGGGTTCGGATCAGATCTGGCATTACAATCCTTCAAAGGAGGATCACCGCTTTGCGGATTATTTCAGACTGAATTTCGCTGAGGACGGCAAGAGAAAGCTCAGCTTTGCTACCTCGTTCGGAAATTATAAGCCTGAGCCGGAGGATACACACGAAGCCTTTACAAAGCTCTTTCAGAGATATACCGCTATTTCCGTAAGAGAGAGCGAGGGCGTTGATATCTGCAGAGACAGATACGGAGTAAATGCTACACAGGTCATAGAGCCTGTATTTGACATAACTAAGGATCAGTGGCTCAGAATTGCCGAGCATTCGGAATATAATGAGAAAGAGCCGTATATGCTGACATATATACTTGACCCGACACCCGAAAAGCGTGCTGCCGTTCAGTATTACAGCAAGCAGCTTGGAATGAAGGCACTCAATATTCTTGACGGCTTCTCCAAGTATTACGAGCATAACAGCAAGGCTCTTGACCTGCCGGATATGCTGCCTACAGTGTGGTGCGCAGACCTGCTCAAGCTCTATTCGGGCGCACAGTTCGTTCTGACCGACAGTTTCCACGGAGCCTGCTTCTCACTGATATTCAATAAGCCCTTTATCGCTGTCGGCAACTATATGAGAGGTATAAAGAGATTTGAGTCACTGCTCTCTCTTGTCGGTATGTCCGACAGACTTATACATGACCCGAAGGCTATACCGCATGACCGTTCGTTCCTTGAGCCTGTAGACTTTACCCATGCAAACGAGGTTATCGCAGGTGAAAGACAGAGATCTGTAGAATGGCTGAAAAATGCACTTCTGACGCCTATGGATAAAATGCCGCCCATTAAATCGGGGAAATATGATAAGGCCGTTACAAGACATCTTGAAGCAAAGAGCTGTGTAGGCTGCGGAGCCTGTATGTCCGTATGTCCCAAGGGCGCAATAACACTGAAACAGGACGATCACGGATATTACCGTTCGGCAGTGGACTATTCAAAGTGCATAAACTGCGGTCTTTGCACAAAGGTATGTCCCGCACTGCAGCTTCCTGAGAATAATAATACGGAAACTCCCGACTGCTATGAGTTTACGGCTCATAAGGACCTTGTAATGAAAAGCTCAAGCGGCGGCGCTTCATCGGTTCTTGCGAAAGAGGCATTCCGAAGGGGCGGTGCTGTAGTCGGCGTTGCATGGAGAGATGATTTCTCCGTTGAGCATATAATGATAGAGAATGAAGAAGAGCTGCCTAAGATTCAGAAGTCAAAGTACCTGCAGAGCTATACAGGCGACATTGACAAGAGGGTAAAGGAGCAGCTTGATAAGGGCAGATTTGTAATGTTTGTCGGCTGTGCCTGCCAGATAGCAGGACTGAAGAAGTATCTCGGCAGGGATTATGAAAACCTTCTTACAATAGACCTTCTGTGCGCAAATGCGCCTTCCGCAAAGTTCTTCCAGAAGTATATAAAGGATTCGTTCCCGGACGGACTTTCAAAATATACATTCAGATACAAGGACGAAGACAACAAATGGAGCTGTCTTATTGTCAATGCTACCGATACACAAGGCAAGTCTATGGTCAGACACGGCGGTAAAGAGGACGACTATCAGAGAGTTTTCCATAACCATACGATGTGTTCGTACCATTGCCAGCATTGTAAATATCAGGCTGCAAAGCGTTTCGGCGACCTTACGATAGGCGACTATTGGGGAATTTTCAAGCACGATAAAGATATAGACTATAAAAACGGTGTATCCTGCATTATAGTAAACAATGAGAAGGGCAGAAAGTTCCTTGAGAGCATACCGTCAGACGATTATACCGTACTGAAAAAGGGTGAATACTCATGGCTTGGCGGAAACGGCATGACAAAGAACGGAAAGAATTATATCTCGCCGTACAGAGACGCATTCTATAATGCTATTCTGACAATGCCGTTCGGAAAGGCTGTTGACCATGCACTCGGCTATACTACCAAGAAAGACCCTGAGAGAATTAGCGTTGCAAAGGCAAATCCGCTGCAGTTCTCTGCAAGTCTTCTCAAGTTTAATTATGACCCGTCATTCTGGGAACAGCTTTATGCTGACGGCAGACCCGTGCTTTATGTAAAGCAGGGGGAGTGGAAGTCGGGAAGATATGCTACACTGCCGCTTGATAAGCCGCTCAGGAAGAAAAAGACCTATGAGTATATAATTCGTTTTAAAGCAAGGTCGGCTGCCTCAAAGATATGCTTCTATTTCAAGGATTCGGGCAGCCGTGTTGCAAAGGAATTTGCGTCGTATAAAATGCCTGAGTCGCATTCCTCGGATTGGGTAACACTGAAAGGCACGTTTACGCCGACAGCGGACAATCTTGACGAATTCATGATAGGTGCTTCACAGTTCACAGGTGAGGGCAATTTCATCTCATTCGACCTTATTTTTGTTACAGAATAATACAAAGTGATGCTTCACTGCGCCCGCACACAGCTCTTACGGGCTGATGTAAGTAAAACTTAAAGCACGGTATTCTTTTATTAGTTTACCGTGCCTTTTTTAGTGTTTCATTTTTTCTTATTTCATAGAAACGTACTATTAAACAAAGCGGATATGATTATTCAGCGTTTACTTAGTATTATATCTCAGTAAAATTTAAGCAGTGCGTACCGCAGTGATATTTCATATGGGTGCCGGCTGAGAAAAATTTTAGCAGTTTAAATTGTTGACTTTGAATAATTGGTGTATTATAATCGTATTATCCTATTTTATTAAAGCATGGGAAAGCATATCCTTTCTTCTTGCTAAGACAGGAGTGAAATTATGGAATTCAACAGAAAAAATATGGTAAAGATATTTTTGCTTGCTGCCTGTGTAATACTGTTCTACCTCAGCTTCAAGCACATGGATATCGTTTTTTCCTTTATAGGCTGGCTCCTTGGAGTGCTTACTCCGTTTATCATAGCAGGCGTTGTTATTTTTATTCTCAATGTGCCTCTGAAAGCAATAGAACGGCACCTCTTCCGTCATAAGGACGGCTCACCCGTCAGTCCTGTCAAGGAAAAGCTCCGCAGACCTGCTGCAATTGTTCTGTCAATAAGCTTATTTATCGCTATTATAGGAGTTTTCCTTGTTATCATCATACCTGAAATAGCCAAGAGCCTGCAGACAATAGCCGAAAAAATACCTGAAATAATCAGCAGGCTTCAGGATTGGGTCGCTGAAATGAGCAAGAGAGAGGACTTCATCGGAGAGGTTGCTTCTCAGGTCAATATTGACTGGGATACGCTGAATAATACTCTTGTTAACTTCCTGCAGACAAACAGTACCACTCTTGTAAGCTCTGCATGGACAGTAATTACGACAATTATAAATGCCGCAGTAAATCTGTTCCTTGGAATTGTTCTTGCTGTCTATATCCTTACCAAGAAGGAAAAGATAGCTTCTGACGTAAAAAAGCTTGTCTACTCTGTTATACCCACCAAAAAGGCTGACTTTCTTGTGGAGGTAGGACGTCTTACGAACAAATCCTTCTATAACAGCATAACGGGACAGATGATAGAGTGTCTTATCATCGGCTCGCTTACGTCTCTCGGCATGGCAATATTCAACTTCCCGTATGTGGCTCTCGGCGGTGTTGTTGTCGCTGTAATGTCATGGATACCTATGTTCGGTATATTCATAGGTTCATCTGTTGTGGCAATACTTCTTCTTGCAACGGCAGACCCGATGCAGGCATTGTGGTTTATCATTTATATGGTAGTGCTGCAGCAGATCGAGGGAAATCTCATCTTCCCGAGAGTAGTAGGCTCAAGAATAGGTCTGCCGCCTATCATCATGATATCGGCAATCATTCTGTTCAGCGCATTCTTCGGAATTATCGGACTTCTTGTAAGCGGACCCGTTACCTTCGTTATATATACTTTTATCAAGAGATTTGTAGATCAGAGAATAGAGGCGAAGAAAATACCGCATTATAAATACGATCCGTGTTATGACTCGGCTGAACGTGATAAGCAGCTTGATATTGAAATGCATATTGAGGGTGAAAGCAAAGAAGAAAAGCTCGGGTTAAAGAGCCTGTTCTCGTCTGAGAAACGCTCAGGAAAAGATGAAACTGAGAATAACGAGGATAAAGATCTGTCTGACGATGACACTGTGCAGACGGATACATCAGAAGATGACGAGCAGAACGAGTCCGAGACACAGGCATACAGAAAAATATCACCGTCATCACATCAGCAGCATACTAAAACCAATACTAAAAAAAGAAAGCACCGCTGAACAGTACAAGGTCACAGCCCCGAAAACGGGCTGTGACTTTTTTTATAAAATACATAAAAAAACAAAAAGCTATTGTAATTTAATGTTGAAATGTGGTAAAATTATATTTACAATATGCAATCACTTATGGGGGGATAAGGTTGCGGGGATTAAAAAAAATCTTTAGTATTTTTGCTGCTGCGGCAGTTCTGACAGGAGGTAATATTATGGCGAGTGCGGTGAATGACAATACAAATACGGCTGCTCCGACAGGACAGTATGCCCATGTGCTTGATGCTCAGGCATATTCGGGCAGCGATCTCGGAGCGGTGTATACAAAAAAGGCTACTACATTCAAGGTATGGGCGCCCACGGCTTCGGGCATTGCCGTAAAGCTTTATGCAACAGGCAGTTCAGATGAAGATGGGGCACAGGATATTTCTACTACCATTATGACAAAGGGTGATAACGGTGTATGGAGCGCTGTCCTTGAGGGCGATAAGAAAAACCTGTACTATACATATCTTGTCACAGTTGACGGTGTGACAAGAGAAACAGCCGATATATACGCAAAGGCGGCAGGTGTTAACGGAAACAGGAGCATGATAGTTGACCTTCCCTCTACTGATCCTGAGGGTTGGGATAAGGACAGTCATGTGCTGTATGACGATCCGACAGACGCTGTTGTATGGGAGGTACACGTCAAGGACTTCTCACACAGTGAGGTTTCGGGTATTTCTATGAAATACAAGGGAAAATATCTTGCCTTTACCGAGAACGGCACAACGCTGGGGGATAAGGGAGAGTTCCCGACCTGTATAGAATATCTGAAAAAACTCGGTATTACTCATGTGCAGCTTCTTCCTGTATATGACTATGCAACGGTTGATGAGTCTGCACAGGATTCCGATGAATTCAATTGGGGCTATGATCCGAAAAACTACAATGTTCCCGAAGGCTCATATTCTACAGATCCTTATGACGGCAATGTCAGAATAACCGAGTTCAAGCAAATGATAATGGCTCTGCATAAGGCAGGTATCGGCGTTATTATGGACGTTGTATTCAACCATACATTCACCGCTGAGGGCGGCTGGTTTGAGATGACAGTGCCGGGTTATTATTACCGTATGAAGTCAGACGGTACTTTCAGTGACGGTTCGGGCTGCGGAAACGAAACCGCAAGCGACCATCTTATGTACAGAAAATATATGATAGATTCAATACTGCATTGGACTAATGAATATCATATAGACGGCTTCCGCTTTGACCTTATGGGCGTTCATGATGTAACAACGATGAATGAGATAAGAAAAGCTCTTGATACTCAGGTCAGGGACGGAAGAAAAATTATCATGTACGGCGAGCCATGGACAGGCGGTACTGTTACAACGGCTTCACTTACGGCAACTAAGGACAATATTACAAGGCTTGACGAACGTATAGGTGCATTCAACGATAATTTCAGGGACGCTGTAAAGGGTCATGTGTTCAACGCACTCGAAAAGGGCTTTGTTCAGGAGGGCAGTTCTGCAGGCAGCATTAAGGCAGGTATCGGCGCAAATACCGTTCTTGAACAGTGGTCAAAGCAGCCGAGTCAGACGGTCTCATATATCTCCGCACATGATAACTTCACTCTTTATGATAAGTTAGTGCTGTCCGTAAAGAATGATATGAGCTATGATGAGCGTGACGAAAGGCTTGTTGATATGAATAAGCTTGCTGCCGCTCTGGTACTTACCTCTCAGGGAATAAGCTTTATGCAGGCAGGTGAGGAATTTGCCCGTACAAAGCATGGAGACGAAAACAGCTTTATCTCTCCTGCAGGTCTGAATGAGCTTGATTGGAACAGGGTATCCGAGTACAATGACCTTGTATCATACTATAAGGGACTTATTGAGATAAGAAAAAGCTTCAAGCCCTTCAGAGATTCTACAAAGACATCTGCTTCACTTATGAATTTCGCTGCGTCAGAGAGCGGAATAGTTGCATATACCCTTGAAAATACCCTTACAAACGGGAAAGAATGGGCTTATGCAGCACTTCTGTTCAACGGCTCCGATGAGGAAAAGACAGTCAAGCTCACCGCTCCGTCGGGAAAGACACTGCCGGACGAATGGACAATAATCATAAATAAGACAGAAGCAGGTCTGCTTGACTTAGGTACCGTAAAGGGCGGTACGGTGACTGTACCTGCGTGCAGCGCTATGATGCTTGTCGATAAGGAAAGCTTTGACAAGCTTCAATTAACCTCCGAAAGCTGTGTCGTCAGGGCAGAGTACAGGGACAGCAGTACAAATGAGCTTTTAGGCTCAAGGTCATATAAAGGCAGTTCAGGCAGCGCATTTGTTACGTCCGGAAACAAGTCGCTGAATACGGAATACGACCTTGAAAGGACAGAAGGAAAGCTTAAAGGCAATTTTACAAAGGATATTCAGACCGTTACATACTATTATAAAAAGTTTGACGGAAAGATAGTTGACCTTAAGGTAAACTATCTCAAGAAAAAGAGTGAGGCGCTTGGCGGAGGCAGCATAGAGATCGCCGAAAGCTTTTCGCAGAAGCTCCGTGAAGGAGACGACTACACCGCAATGATACGCAGTGTGGACGGAATGGAAACGGATATATCCCTGTTTCCTGCAAATGCAACGGGCAGGGCAGGGGAAGAGAACATAATCGTAAACTATTACTACAAGGATACAGAGCCGTGCGATCTTGTTCTGCATTATTATAATTCAAACGGCTGGGATAAGACAGCTGTTTATGTATACGAAAAGGAGGACGGCGAGATAACGGAATATACATCTTCTGACGGAGATATGATGAGAACCGATACAGAGCTTGGCGAAGGCTGGTATACGATAACAATTGAAAATGCAGGTCATAAGCAGGAAGTATATGCTGTTTTCTCGGATTCAAAGGGAAATACTGACGAGAGCTTTGGCGCAGCAGGCTGTCAGGTGAGCAAAGAGGTGTGGATAAAAGACGGTCAGGTAACAAAGAGCGGAACGGCTTATGTTATCTGTATCGAGGAGGACGGAGAAGTCCTTGATACGCAGGTACTGACAGGAAAGACGGGCGAAAAATACAGTGTATCGGAGAAGGCATTTGAAGGACTGCAGCTCAGTGCGGTATCCGCAAATACAAGCGGTACATTCTCAGACGTACCTGCTTATATCATCTATAAATACACAAAGCCTGCAGAAAACTCCGATAACAGGAAGATACTTCCCGTTATAATCACGGTTGCAGCATCGGCGGCGCTTCTTGCGGCAGCAGGTCTGTTTATAGGCTATCGCTCAAGAAAAAAACATTTAATTCAATAAAATAATACAGGCACGGTAAACTCCGGTTTTCATCAGAGAATGCCGTGCCTGTTTTGTTTGTATAACAAGCGTCGATGTCCCCCGCCTCTAAAGGCGGCGGGTGCCATACGTCCGTCGGTGGCGGGTTAAAATCCCCCACCGACGC
>CACXGH010000227.1 GCA_902767175.1 uncultured Ruminococcus sp. | reverse complement strand
CGAGAGTGTGGCTAAGGCTGCTGAGGGCAAGAACATCGTCAAGGAGATATATGTTCCCAACAAGCTGTTAAATATCGTAGTAAAATAATTGCTTACAATTTGACCAAAAGCAGTCTGTGCATATCGTGCAGGCTGCTTTTATGATCATGGCACTTTTTAGTGAAAATAATTATGTCAAAATTAACAAATTATAAATATTGGCAATATGTTAATAATTCAGAGGATGAATATTCATAATTCGAGCGTATAATCAAATGTATTGATTATTATAATAGGAGGCAGTACTATGAAGAAGAATATTTCAAAGATCGCAGCGCTGCTGCTTGCGGCAGCTATGTGCGTATCGCTGGCTGGCTGCGGTGATAGCAACAGCGAGGAAAAGACCGAAAAGGAACAGGTCAATGAAGCTCTGAACGAGCTTGACGAGCAGGAAAAGGAAGAGCTTTCCGAGATCAAGGAGGAGGTCGAAGCTGAGATGAACGATGTCAGCGAGACTGCTGATACATCCTCCGAGACAGAAGCACCCGCCGAAGATCTGGGACTGAAGGATCCCAAGTATTATACCTACTATGAGGATATGGCAAAGAGCTATGCCGAGTCCGATATAAATAACTATGCGGGCGAGTATTTCTATACAGCAGGTGTATCCGAGCCTGTTTATGCAAACGGCAAGGTATATATCGACTCCACAAAAAATGGCACTAAGCTTTACAGCTATGATATCGCAAGCGGTTCCCTTGAAACAGTATTTGATTTTGAAAAGGCAGACGGCAAGTACGGTTACAACTCATGGTTCGTAAAGGGCGATGATCTGTATCTGCTTTATGATGAGACCGTATACGGCAGCGATCATATCGAAAAAGTCAGCAAGGACGGCACTGTTACCGATTACGATATCACCGAAGGCTACGGGGTAAATAAGATCGAATATGTATTTGATAACGGCAAGATACTCTGTGACGCTAATAGCAGCAGCTACTTCGAGGTATACGATCCTGCTGAGAAAAAGCTCACAAAGCTTGATCCTATCCCGGTCCCCTCCGACCATGCAGGTATTACTCAGGATGCTGAAAGACCTATGTTCATGTTCGCAAAGGGCAACAGCTTCTACTTTGGCAACACAAGATCCTCCACCATGGGCGGACCCTATTTAGATGAAGATATCATATATGAGTACAACACCGATACAAATGAAGCTACTGTATTCTATACCGATGAGGTACTCAGCAAGGAAGATCCTCAGGTCAAAATGTTCGGCGACTATCTGATGATCGAATACAAGGAAAGTCTTGATAGAAAACTCACCGTTGTAAAGATCAGCGACGGCACAAAGATAGTTGATGATGTACGTACTTTCGCGCCGTATCTCGGCGGCGACGGCAGCTATTACAGACCTTTCGATAACACTAAATGGTTTAAGCTGAAGTATCCCGACAGCACATATACCGGAACGATAGAAGAGGATGATACTCTTATCGAAGCAGCCGAAGAGTTTGCAGAGGAGCCCGCAGGGGTCACAGAAGCAACTATTGTTCAGATCACAGATAAGTACTACGTTATCTATGATGACGCAGGATATTTCCTCCGCACCTACGAAAAGGGCAGCGCTGAAGAACAGCTCATCATCGCACAGAAGCAGATCGATGAGGATAAGCAGAGCTGATACATCTTCTTTTAACAGCAACGGATGATCAAAGTTCCTGTAATTTATTGACATACTGTGTCATTTGTATATTGTTGTCAAAATAACCAAAATATGAACGAAAATATTTTCAGCAAATTTTTAAAATTCTCGTTAATGCTATTGACTTTTGATGCAAAATATAGTATAATCAATTTGTAATTATTTCGGCTGTCAGGTTCTCGCAGATCTTAGACAGAGAGGACGTTATAAGCGTTTCAAGTTTGCACAAAGCAAGCCTTCACTATCACCCTTGTGGTGTGCGGGAGCGGTCGGGAAATTACCTCTGTCACAGGTGGCAAAGGGAGGGAAACATTTTGGCAGAAATTCGTGTTGGCAAAAACGAAACTCTGGACACCGCTCTGAAGCGTTTTAAGAGATCATGCGCTAGAGACGGCGTTATCGCTGAGGTTCGCAAGAGAGAGCACTATGAAAAGCCTTCGGTAAAGCGCAAGAAGAAGTCCGAAGCTGCTCGT
>CACXGH010000226.1 GCA_902767175.1 uncultured Ruminococcus sp. | reverse complement strand
GAGTACCAACAGCAGAGTGAGTATTATCAGCCGGAGTACCAACAGCAGAGTGAGTATTATCAGCCGGAGTACCAACAGCAGAGTGAGGATATTCAGCATACAGTACCTCAGCAGCCCGTACAAGAGCAGGAAATGCCTGAACAGACTGAAAATACTGAAAAGACAGCTCCGCAGACACCTTCCGAAAGTCTTTTTAACAGGTTCAGGTCACGGATCAATAAGATGCTGAATGCCATGAAGCAGCAGCCCGAAGCAGAAGATGATGAGCCTGAGGAAAACGATGAGGACGAGTCCTTTGACGAAACTGATATTGACGAAACTGATAATGCAGAGAGCAGCAATGTACAAAAGCTTCAAAAATCAAAGCCGCTTCCAAAAAAGGCGGTGAAGCGTGGATTTTTAAGAAATCTCAGACTCGACAGCTATGAGCAGCCCGAAAGCGCTGATGATAATTACATAGCTGCGCAAGGTGAGGAGAATAATTCTCAGCCGATAAAGACACGGCAGAGCAAATCAGAAGCAGCGCAGGGCGAGGAAACTGATTATCACCAGATGATGGTACAACAGACCAGGCCTGCCGATACCGGGGAAGCAGTTTCCGGACAGACAGAAGGACAGCTCAGCTTTGATGAAAGTGAGCAGAAAACTGTTCTTTCGGGTCAGATATCATTTGCTGAGACTGAACAGCCCGTACAGAACAAGGCTCCTCAGCCAAACAGACAGCCCCGACATAAAAATTCTGCCGCATGGATAGAACAACTCCGGAAGAACGATACCGTTCAGCACACAGAACAGCCGGAGCAGAGCGCTGCCGCTGAGCAGACAAAACAAACCGGACATACTCGGCCGGCAGAGCAGATAGAGATTTCTTCTGAGAAAACTGAAAACAATAAAGAAGAACAAGTTCAGAATGACAATAAGCCCGAAAATGCCGAAACAGCGCAGTCCACTCCCGAAGAAAGCAATGTTATATATAAAGCTCCCGAGAGAAAAGCTCCTCCGCTTCCTCCTCCGCCTAAAGCACCGAAAAAGCCGGCGGTAAAGGAAACGGTTTCCGAAAAACCTGCACCGAAGAGGAAAGAGCTTCCCGCATTCGATATATTTGCAGAGTTCGCAAAGGAACAGAAAAAGCAGAACAAACCAGAAAATAACGGGGAAAAGACCGTTTCAGCCGAAACAAAAGCAGCCGAAACGGAAATAAAACCCGAAACAGCGGAAAAACTTCCGGTCGGGGAAACTGCTGCGGATAATAAGCCGGAAACAGCCGGAACGGAAAAAGCTCCCGAAACATCAGCAGACAATAAGTCTGCCGAAAAAGAAAATGCGCTTACGGAAGCCGCAAAGATGACAGGTTTGTCCAAGGCGGACGAAACACGAGCAGAGGATACAAAAGCAGATAACGAAACGGAAAAGTCCGACGGCGGAAATACAGAAAAAACACAGTCTGCCGTTGAAGGCAAGCTTTCGGCAGCCGTTGCATCTGAAGCGGAAAGCATTTCGCAGACAACCGTAAATTCCGTGAAAGCCGCAGCAGAGGATAAGGCTGCAGGACACGAAATACCGTCGGAAAAACATGACGGAAACGAAGAGACCGCTGCCGAAAAATCAGTAAAGCAGGATAACTTGTCTTTTGAAAGCAAGCATGAAAACGATGAAAAGCCGGACAGCTTTACGGAAGACGCTGCCTCCGGACAGAGCGGATATACAGACAATTCTGTATCTATGTACGGTGAGCCGTATCAAGGCGCATTACCGGATGTGATACATATAAATTCACTTCCCGTTCAGCACAGCGCTCCCGACAGGATACACGATAATGTGATTTATGACGCAGAGCCTGCTCCCGAGGACGAAAACGAAAAGGATCTCACCGAAGGACATATCGAAGCAGTAACTTATCACTACAGCGATACACCGCCCTTTATTGTCATGGCTGGCAAGTTCACAAGAACGCTGAGGACGGAATATGAAGCCGTAAGAGCCTATAATGCCGCCGTGAAAGCGCAGAAAGAAGCGGCAAAAGCAAAGGCCGAGGCAGAGAAGCAGCCTAAAAATAACAGGAAATCCGGCAGAGCCGAGAAAAAGCCGGCACAGAACGCTCAGTCAAAGACACAGCCTAAGATTCAGCCGAAGGCACAGCACAAAGCACCTCAGTCATCAGTCTCCGGCCAGCATAAGACAGGTAATAAAACGGAAAAGCCGGCATCACCACATATACCTCTTTTCGGCAGGAAGAAACCTTCCCAGCCTGCAGCGCAGACGGCTCCGAAATCCGCTCCGGCAGCCAAAAAGCCTGCCGCTAAAGCCGCACCTGCAAAATCCTTGATGGAGCTGCTTGAAAAGCCCGTGTCAGGTGCTGAGAAAAAATCCCCGCAGGAGCCGGAAAAGAAAATGACTGGAAAACCGTCAAGGGCTACAAAGGCCGAAATACAGTCTGCGGCAAAGGCGAAGAAAACCAAAAAGAAGTTCCGTTTCAGAGAGCTTTTCAGTGACGAAGAAGATTATGATCCCGATGACGAGATAGTCAGAGAGACAGAACAGAAGCCTCAGCTTGACGATTATACCGAGGAGTCAGACGCAGATGCAATAAGAACGGAAATAAACACGAATTTCCAATCCGTATTTGCACGGACGGTAACGCTCCTTGCCTGCACGGCAGCAGCAGTCGTGCTTTCGCTGATAGCACAGTGTACGGGTCTTTTCAGCCATACAATGAGAAACGGCTGGTTATGGTATGCCGTTATAAGCTTCATTCTGTTTGTTATTTCCGTAATAGCTTCACGCAATCCTATAGTGAACGGTCTTATGCCGCTCAGACGCTTCAAGGGCAATTCCGATACGGCTGTAGCCGTTGCCGCAGTAGCAGCAGCAATGCAGGGCATAACGGCGTTATTCACTCCGGATATTTTCCTCAGCGGAAAGATGTTTATTTATACGCCTCTCGTTATACTTGCGCTTTTCTGCAATTCAGCCGGAAAGCTGCTGATAATCACAAGGACGCATAATAATTTCAACTTCCTTACAAAGCCGTACCCGAAATTTGCAGGAAAGATCTTCAATGACAAGACGAATGCCGATAAAATGGTAAAAGAGCTTCCCACCGGCAAGCCTATAATCGGCTATACAAGAAGGACAAAGTTCATGAGCAATTTCCTGCAGCTCTCCTACGCTCCCGACCCCAGCGAAAAGCTTGCTTCAACAATAGCGCCCTGGACAACGGCATTTTCACTTGCCTGCGGTATACTCTACGGACTTATCAGCCGCAACTTTGCAGGCGGTCTTTCTTCATTTGCTCTGACAGCCTGCATGAGCGTTCCCGTAATCTGCCTACTTGCAGTCAATATTCCTCTGAGAAGACTGTGCAGGTCGTCTCTCAGAAACGGCGCTATGATTACAAGCTATGAGACTGTAAAGCAGTTCTGCGATACAAACGCAGTAATGATAGACTCCTCTCAGCTTTATCCCAAAGGCTCTGTCACACTCAGCGGCATGAAGTCATTCAAACAGAGTATGCTTAACGACGCACTCCTTGCAGGCGCTGCAATAATGTATGCGGTAAACGGTACTATGATCCATGTATTCGAGAATATCGTACAGTGCAGCAAGAATATGCTTCCGAGAGTTGACAACGTCGTATTTGAGGACGGCAAAGGACTTGAAGGCTGGGTAAGAGGGCAGAGAGTCCTCATAGGAAACAGAGAGCTTCTCATATCACATAACATAGAGCCGCCCGAAAAGGAAGTAGAGGAGAGACATTACAAAAACGGCAACGATATCACTTACATTACCGTAGGCGGAGAGCTTATTGCAATGTTTATTCTCAGCTATAAGACAAACAAGCATATAGCAAACGAACTGAAAGAGCTTGAACAGAACGGTGTAAGCTTCATAATCCGTACCGTTGATGCCAACCTTACAAGAGAATTCGTAGCAGAGCGTTTCGGATTGTTCTACCGCTGTATTACAGTTGTACCTACAGGACTCGGAAATATCTGCAATGAAGCAATGTCCGGCACTGACGACAGATCAAGAGCGTACCTGCTGACAAGAGGAAAGCTCTCATCTTTTGCGAAGGCTGTATCAGGCTGTATCAAGATGAAATCCAATGTTACAATTTCCAAGATACTTCAGATGATAGCTCTTGGTCTCGGTCTCATTATGATAACGATGATATCGTTCGTATCGGGCTTTGAAAAGCTCGGCTGTCTTGAAATGCTTATTTATACAGGGTTCTGGTCGATAACCTCGATAATAGCTACAATAATAAGGAAATAAAAGGGGATAGATAACATGAAAGTTGCGCCGTCACTGCTTTCCTGCGATTTTTCAAAAATGGGTGAAGAGATAATCCGAATTGACAAAGCAGGCGCAGACCTCGTTCATCTCGATGTAATGGACGGTCATTTTGTACCGAATATCACGATAGGTCCATGTATAATAAAGGCTGTCCGCCCTTATACAAAGCTGCCGTTTGACGTTCATCTGATGATAAGCGAGCCTTATGACTATATAGACGCATTCGCAGATGCGGGTGCGGATATAATAACCTTCCATGCAGAAGCCGATTCGGATATTGATAAGACTATAGATAAAATAGTCTCACGCGGTGTAAAGCCCGGTCTTGTAATAAAGCCGGGTACACCTGCCGGGACGGTCTATCCTTACCTTGACAGGCTGTATATGGTACTTGTAATGACAGTGGAGCCGGGATTTGGCGGACAGTCATTCATGGAGGATATGATGCCCAAGGTAACTGCACTGAAGCAGGAATGCCGTAAGAGAGGACTTGATGTTCTGATCGAGGTAGACGGCGGAATTTCGGAAAAGACAGTGGGCGCTGCGGCAAAGGCAGGCGCTGATATATGTGTATCCGGCACGGGTGTTTTCAAAGCAAAGGACACTGCGGCTGCAATAAAGTTCCTGCAGAATGCTTGACAAGTTGGTTTAATGATGATATAATATTGTCTGTTGTGCAGCAGCATAACTATCCTTACCCCTTGAAAAACAGGGGTCATAGTCCGAGAGGAGGTTAATCAAATGGCAGTTATCAATTCTTATGAGGCAGTTATCGTAATTTCTCTCAAGCGTGGAGAAGATGCTGTAACAGAAACTGTTAAGAAGTTCACTGACCTGATCGAGAAGCATGCTACCATGGAAAGCGTTGACGAATGGGGCAAGAGAAGACTTGCTTATCCTATCAACAAGGAAACAGACGCTTACTATGCGCTTTATAACTTCAAGTCAGAAGCAGCTTTCCCTGCTGAACTCGACAGAATCACAAAGATCACTGACGGTGTTCTCCGTTCAATGATTATCAAGAAGGATGCCTGATCAGGGAGGTATTATCTATGAATAATGTTACTTTGATAGGCAGACTTACAGCAGATCCAGAGCTCAGACATACCCAATCGGGTATGGCAATGACCAGATTTACCATTGCAGTCGACCGTAATTTCACAAAGCAGGGCGAGGAACGTCAGGCAGATTTTATTTCGATCACAGCATGGCAGCAGAGAGCAGAATTCGTTTGCAAGTATTTCAGCAAGGGCAGACGCATTGCTATCGTCGGTGAGATCCGTACAGGCTCCTATACCGATAAAGACGGCAATAAGCGTTATACCACAGATGTCGTCGCAAACAATGTTGAATTCTGTGACTCAAAGAATGACGGTTCAGGCTCACAGAACACCACGCAGGGCTATCGCCGCTCCGAGCCTTCAACACCCGCTCCGTCTTATTCAAGCGGAGATAACGGTGATTTCTATGAAGCACCCGGCAATGACGATCTGCCCTTCTGAAGAAATATAGACAAAGGAGGAATTACAAATGGCCGAAAGACCCGAAAGAGATAACCGCAGAGGCGGCAGAAAGAGCCGTAAAAAGGTTTGTGCTTTTTGCGTAGATAAAGTTGAAGTTATCGACTACAAGGATATCTCAAGACTTCGTCGTTTTGTATCTGAAAGAGCTAAAATTCTCCCCCGCAGAGTAACAGGCACCTGTGCTCGCCATCAGAGAGAGCTCACTGTTGCAATAAAGCGTGCAAGATATCTTGCTCTTATGCCTTACACAAGCGATTGATCCTTAACACCGATGTCGAAAGACATCGGTTTTTGGTTTATTGAAGGAGGTTTTTACAATGAGACACACTTATAAAACCAAAAACACCTGTTCACGCTCGATAGAATTTGACCTTGAGGACGGCATTGTCCGCAATATAAAGTTCAACGGCGGCTGCATGGGCAATACGCAGGGCATTGCTGCCCTTGCCGAAGGAATGAAGGCAGAGGACGTTATAAAAAAATGCAAAAATGTTCAGTGCGGATTCCGTGGTACATCATGTCCCGACCAATTGGCTCTCGCACTCGAAACAGCACTTGAACGATCATAAAATTCTTTAAAAATCATATTTATTAACAACAAAGTACAGGCCGTCTATAAACGACTTCACAGCTTTATCCGTTCATGAAAAGCTTTTCGGTCAGACATAACAGCCTGTACTTTGTTATACCTGTTTGATAACCTCCAGAATTCTGTCCGAAGGGTCGTTTTCCGGTTACCGGACAAGTTTGTTTTTTCGTCTACATTTTTCATGCTGTTTTGCATTGGGGCTGTGATATGCTTTGATTACGGCAGAAATATAAGCTTTAATGCTTTTAACCATTGACACAGACCCCTTTCAGCAGTTAAAATAAAGATATTGTATTTTCTTTCTAAATTTTAAGCAAAAGGGAGATATGGAAATGGCAGAGATAAGACCTTTCAGAGCATTGAGATTTAATACCGAAAAGGCAGGCGATATTGCAGAGCTGGTTTGTCCTCCATATGACATCATAAGTGAAGAACAGCGTCTTGCATATCTCAGCAAAAACCCCGACAACATCATCAGACTTGAGCTTCCAAAGGGTGATGATCCTTACAATGAGGCAGGAAAGACTCTCAGAACATGGCTTGATGAGGGTATCCTCAGACAGGACGACAAGGAGGGCGTCTATATCTATGAGGAGGAATTTACCGTTAACGGTCTGCATACCAGGTTCAAGGGCTGTATCGTGAGAGTAAAGCTTGAGGAGTTCTCAAAGGGAATAGTTCTTCCTCATGAGGAGACACTCTCTAAGGCTAAGGAGGACAGATTTAACCTCATGAAGGCTACAGGCTGCAATTTCAGCCAGATCTATTCTCTTTATAATGACCCTCAGCACGAAATCACAAAAAAATTAGACGAGCTTTCGGCAGATCAGCCCGTAAACGAGCTTACAGACGGTGACGGTGTTACCCACAGACTGTGGATAGTCACTGATCCGGAGGAAACCTCATTCATCTCTAAGGCATTTGCAGATAAAAAGCTCTATATTGCAGACGGACACCACCGCTATGAGACGGCTCTGAATTACCGTAACTATTGTCGGGAAAACGGCATAGCAACAGGTGAAGAAGACTATATCATGATGATGCTCGTTGATATGGAGCATGATGGACTTGTTGTACTTCCTACTCACAGACTCGTCCGTGACCTCAAGGATTTCGATCCCGATAAGCTCCTTGATGACAGCCGTGAATACTTTGACCTTATTCAGAAAAAGGATATAGCATCGGCAGACAAAAAGCTCAGAAAGCTCTATGATGAGGGCAAAAAGGCGTTTGCGTTCTATTGCGGCGGTGAGGATTATACTATTCTTGTATTAAAGGACGACAGTATCCTTGAAGAGCTTCTTCCGGATAAAAGCCCTGCTTACAGAGGACTTGATGTTTCCGTTCTGCATACGCTTGTGCTTGAAAGACTTCTCGGTATTGATAAGGAAAATATGGCTAAGCAGATAAACCTGACCTATGTAAAGCAGCTTGATGAAGCAGTATCAGCCGTAACCTCAGGCAAGGCTCAGTGTGCGTTTATACTTAACCCCACAAGAGTGTCTGAGATCCGTGATGTTGCCGCAGCAGGCGAAAAAATGCCGCAGAAGTCAACATATTTCTATCCCAAGCTCATAACAGGTCTTGTAATGAACCGTTTCTGATATTATATTAAAGCATTGCCTTCTGCCGAAATGAAATTTACGGAGGCTAAATAATGCTTTGCGAAAAAACCGACAAATACAGCACAAATTCTTCTTATACCCATTCATGCGAAGGCAGCTCGGCACTTTCTGAGCCTGCTCTTTATCACAGCAGAGACAGGCTCAGAGTATTGGAGCCTGAAAACGATACATACAGCTCTGATGAGCCTTCCGTATCGCCACTTGATGATAATGCCGATGATACAGGTGCAGAGACACCGCAGTATGAGGTGACAGTTCAGCAGGAGAGCGAGCCTTGTGACAACGATACGGCGGATAATGATGCAGACAGCTTTTCTGCAGAGATATCAGACAAGAAAAGCACAATACGCTATGCCCTTGACGGAGTAGAGTATGAGATAGCAGAGGAGCTGTATATCAGAGAAAAGACGGAGGCTGAGAACGACGAAAGGGCAGCGCCGCCGTTTCATAAGGTATTTGACGAACAGACAAGGCAAAGACTCGACACACAATTCAGACAGAGACAGAATGTCGGATACGGCAGTAATTACGGCACGGCAGGTGAGCCGTACGGCAGCGGAATAACCACAGCCAGGGCATTTGCTCTGCAGTTTGTACTTATGCTGCCCGTAATAAATCTGATAACGGCGCTGTTCTTGTCATTCCGCAGAAAAACCGCACCGTCAGTAAAGGCATACTGCCGCGGCTTCACAATATGGACATCATTGTTTCTGTCGGCAGCGCTTGGATTTTTTGCATTCAGTTATTTCATGCACCCCGAAAATTACAATTATTTCACAAACCTGATAAACTCTGTCATACACAAATGATTTCATAACAAATGATCAAAGCCGTCGGACATAGAGCTATTCTGTTTTAATAAATGAATAACGCCGCAAGGCACGGTTTACTCTTCCGAGTTTACCGTGCCTTGCTTTTTGCATATTGATTTTATTTATTGTTGGGATAAATATCCGACAGGAATGTGCTTTTTATAGTGTTGAAAATCCTGCGGCAGCTTCCGTTGTCGTGGTATCTGAAAAATTCCCTGCACATTGCAGAGTAGTTTTCGGGCTGTTTAAAGCCGTCTTCCATTTCCCTGACAAGATGCTCTATAAGCGAATCATGCTCAAAGAACATCTTTCCGAAGCTGTTTCTTGCAAGTCCCTCGTTCTTGAATTCCTGCCTTACAGGGAGGTCATGCGGATAATAATATACTATGGGCTTGTCAAGATACGCAAACCTGAACTGCAGATCCGAATGGTCTGTAATAAGTGCCGCTGCTTTGCTGACAAGCTTAATCTCGTTCTCCTCCGTGCCTGTATAAAGCTGCACATACTCGTCACTGTGGAAAAGCTGCAGGTATTTCTCCGCTGAATACGGCATAAGAACGGCAAGCTTATAGCCGTGCTGTTTCAGTGCTTCGTGAAGCCGTACGTCTGTAAGAATGTCGTTATACAGCCTGAAAAACCTGCTTTCAGAAAAGCTGTAATAATCGGAGTTTTCATATATGCAGAACTGTCTTCTGTCATCGGGAGCTATTAAAATGAGCTTCTCCTTTGCATCGGAAAGAATATCAAGTACAGGATAGCCCGTCACCTTGACGATAGATTCATCATAGTCATAAACGCCCCTGAGAATATGTTCCTTCTCCTTGCGTGAAGCACAGAAGAAAAGCTGCGTGTTGTCTCTCAGTCTGTTGTCAAACTGTGCCGTACCGTATGTTATAAAGAAATTCTTTACCGAAACTATCTTAGTATTGATAAGGTCTTTGAGGAAAAGCATATCCTTGCTGCTGAAAAGAAGCGACTCATACACATCGCAGTCTGCCGCAGCTATAATATCTGCTGCAAGTGCGAACATTTTTGCCTTTTTGGAGCCTGCCTCAAGCACATTGTCAAATTCCTCTGAAATTAGATAGTCATACGCATCACTGCCCTTAATTGCAGTGAAATAAACCTCTAATTTGTCGTTGTCCTTATATTTCGAGAAATAACGGAAAAGTATGTTCCCGTTATAATTAATTCCTTCCTCGTCATAGAACATAATATACTTGCTGCCGGCCTTTTCGGCTATTGCATTCCGTACATTCTTTCTCATCTGACGATAATACATAGCCTCGCTCATTGATACAAGCTCTCCGGCCTCCTGCATGAATTTACTCTCGCAGATCCTCAGCAGATTTCCTGTAGCCCTTCTGATCACCAGCGACTGTGTTTTTCTGTCATAGACCATAACTCTGTCAAGAAAGTTCCAATAGCTGCTTCTTACCTCAGTAGAAAGCCTTGAGAAAATTCCGCTGAATGTCATACCTATTCTGAATGATAAATTTTTATATTTTACAATAAGAAAAGCTGTATCTATAGTTTTTCCGCTGCTTACGGGAATGAAAAACCTGAACGCATATCTTTTCAGAAACGGCACGTCAAAGTATTTTTTCAGCGTATATACCTCGGAGCTGATAACGGCAGAGCGTTCTCCGTTGACGTTTACAAACACGCTCAGTTCCTTGCTGTCAATGAAAGAACAGCCGTTCAGAACAGCATCTGCATAAATACCGTCACTGTCATAGTTTATGACGGTTATATCAGCCGTTATCTCTCTTGATGAACCTATTACAGCCTGCTTATAGTGAGCCGTCAGTTCTCCGCTCAGTGTGGCTCTGACAAGTCTTGTGCAGTTGTTGAAATAGCTTTTCTCTACGGTTTCTCTCGGAAGTACAAGGTCAATCTCAGGCTCAAGGTCAGGCTGCTTATATTTCAGCCTCAGCATACGAAAGCTCATTTCCTCATCAAGACCGCAAAGTCTGTATATATTTTTATTGAGTATAACAGGATTTTCTATATACTTAAGTGCTTCCGAAACCCTGTCGAAAAATTCGTCAACATAATTTCCGATAATTACATACTTATACTTTTCATCGGCATTCAATGCAAACCTCAGGCAGATAAGATACATCATTATCGACTGTGCCAGAACAGAGCCGGGGTAGTTTATCAGCATCGGAATAATAAGCTCTCTGATACTCTGAGAGTAAAAAGCCTTGCTGTACTGCGGAAGATACTTGAAAGGCTCATGGTCAGACGGAAGAACTGTAGTATAGCTGTGACTGTCGGTGAATATATATGAATAGGTCTGAAGCAAAGCCTCAGTAATAAACTTTATCTCAGCCTGATGCTGAAGCGTTTCGTCAAACGGCAGCATTCCTGTTATTTTTTTATTGAAGAAATAGCACCCAAGCATAAGCACGAATTTATCAGGCTCCTCCTTGAGCTTGATGATATCCGTACCTGTAAGCTGCGTATAAGGTCTTGTTTCTTCGCCCGACGGAGAGAGCACGGGCTGAATACAGAGTACCGGGATCTTAGCGGATCTGAGAAGCTTTGAATGTAGGGCCGGGAGTGTCTTTTTTGAATATTCGCTGTAGTTGTCTATATAGGCGATATATCTGCCAAGACAAAATGAACGTGCATCGTTATATGAAGCGGCATCGTTCTTTCCCTGCGCATCAATGAACCATACGTTATCGGGGTATTTTTTATTATATTCGGAGCATATTGCCATACTCTGCTCACTGCATACGGTATCTATCAGTATGAGCTGAACATTCTCTGAGAAATAGCTTTCGTCAGATATAACTGACGCTATAGCCTTCTGCAAATGAGAGTCGCTCTTTATCAGAAGATTTATGCTGTAAAAGAAGCTTTTTGCCATGTCGGACTCAGTCTCCCTAAAAAAATTACCTTAATTATATTACGATTCCCCACAAAAGTCAACCGCCGGAGCGGCTCCGCCATGGAAATCAATTTTGACGGAACAGTCACATGGGGAAGACCCTTTTCCTGAAACCGCTGACTAAATCTGTGAATATAAACACATAAGTCAAATTTCAGAAGAAAGAATTTATACACTCTCATCTATCAGTTTTAAAAGTTCATTTCCGTGTGCCTCCGCTGTCGATTCATTGCGTAACCGCACAGGACGATTCACGTTGTCAGAAATGCATAACGACAGTTCATTGACCGCACCGGCGGCAAGCTGCCGCACCCGATTTACGTTGTAAGAAGCGGGTAACCGCCGGTTCGTTATTCTATTATTGTTTAACCTTGCGTATCTTATTGTTTATCAGAATTAAGAATTATCCAATACACTGCGGATTTGCTGTTTTTTTGATGCTTTTTTTCATAAAATTGTTATTGACGACAAAAGACGAAAATACGGGAATTATGGTATTGACAATAAAATAAAGATAGTCTATAATTTAATCAACGACAGCAAAGGCGCTGTAGGTTGAAAACCTCTTCCTACTGCGCCTTTTTCTTTTACAATTAAGGCAGCACCTCACAAAGACCTCGTAATTGCTCAGCACCGCATCTGCGTGCATCTGAGACATTATCTTTGTCCGGTATTGTCTGAAGAAACGGAGAGTATCAGTATGAAAGTACCCGAGATTTTCGGCAGCCTTGTATTCAATGATGCAGCAATGAGAGAGCGTCTCCCTAAGGGAACGTATAAGGCGCTCAAAAAAACCATTGAAGAGGGCAAGTCCCTCGACATAGCTGTAGCTAATGTTGTTGCACACTCTATGAAGGAGTGGGCGCTTGAGCATGGAGCTACACATTATACCCATTGGTTCCAGCCTATGACAGGCATTACGGCAGAAAAGCACGACAGCTTCATCACCCCGACCGAGGGCGGCGGTGTTATTATGGAGTTTTCGGGCAAGGAGCTTATCAAGGGTGAGCCTGACGCTTCAAGCTTCCCATCAGGCGGTATAAGAGCTACATTTGAGGCAAGAGGATATACTGCATGGGATCCAACCTCTTACGCATTCATTAAAGACGGCTCTCTCTGTATCCCCACAGCCTTCTGTTCCTACACAGGCGAAATACTCGATAAGAAAACTCCGCTTCTCCGTTCTATGGAAGTAATAAATGTTCAGGCACTGAGAATCCTCAGACTCTTCGGTGATACCACTTCAGAGAGAGTTATTACGACACTCGGTCCCGAACAGGAATATTTCCTCATCGACAAGGAAGTATTCAAAAAGCGCAAGGATCTCATCTATTGCGGAAGAACTCTCTTCGGTGCAAGACCTCCCAAGGGTCAGGAGCTTGACGACCATTATTTCGGTACTATCAAGCCGAGAGTATCCGCATATATGAAGGAGCTTGATGTCGCACTCTGGAAGTACGGCATCTATGCCAAGACAAAGCATAACGAGGTAGCTCCTGCACAGCATGAGCTTGCACCTGTATTCGATTCTTCAAATATTGCTACCGACCATAATCAGCTCACAATGGCCACAATGAAGGATATTGCCGACAAGCACGGTCTTGTATGCCTTCTCCATGAAAAACCCTTCGCAGGCGTAAACGGCTCAGGTAAGCATAACAATTGGTCTATCTCGACAAATACAGGCAAAAATCTTCTTGATCCGTCTAAGAATCCGAGAGAGAATACGCTTTTCTTAGTGATTCTTGCCGCTGTAATAAAGGCAGTTGACGAAAATCAGGACCTTCTCCGTATAGCTGCCGCAAGTGCAGGCAACGACCACAGACTCGGAGCTGCAGAAGCACCTCCGGCTATTATATCAATGTATCTCGGTGATGACCTTTCAGAGGTGCTCCGTTCTGTTATGTACAACGAGGAGTATCAGAAGAAGGACGCTCCCATTATGGAGACAAACGCAAATGTTCTTCCTAACTTTGTAAAGGATACATCGGACCGCAACCGTACTTCACCATTTGCTTTCACAGGCAATAAGTTTGAATTCAGAAGCGTAGGCTCATCTGAAAACGTAGCCTGCACAAATACTATCCTCAATACAATAGTTGCCGACGCACTCTGTGATTTTGCCGATGAGCTTGAAAATGCCGAGAATATCAGAACAGCCGCCGAGGAACTTGTAAGAAAGACATTGAAGGCTCATAAGAGAATTATCTTCAATGGCGATAACTATTCTCAGGAATGGGTAGCAGAGGCAGAGAAGAGAGGACTTCTCAACTTCCGCACACTTCCCGATGCACTTCCTCACTATACAGACGAAAAGAACATCAGGCTCTTCGGCAAGCACGGCATTTATACAGAAGTCGAACTTCGCTCAAGAACCGAGATAATTCTTGAGAACTACTCAAAGATAATCAATATAGAGGCACTTACAGCACTTGATATGGCAAAGAAGGACATCGTTCCCGCCGTTTCGGCTTATATAAAAGAGCTTGCCGAAACCGCAGTTCTTGTAAGATCCGTGGATCCCGAGCTTACCGTTTCGGCAGAGACAGAGCTTGTAAAGAAGCTTTCAAACCTGCTTTCATGCTTTGCAAAGAAGATAGATATTCTTGACAAGGCTGTTCTGGGCGCAAAAGAAGTTGAAGGTGTTACAGAAATCGCCGTATACTACAAGGACAATGTGCTTTCGGCAATGCAGGAGCTTCGTGCCGTAGCAGATGAAATGGAGTCCAATATGTCTGCCAAGCATTGGCCTTATCCGTCGTACGGAACAATGCTTTTCAGCGTCTGATACGTTTATCTCAGTTAAAAAAAGAAACACAAAACCGATGAGGGCTTTTGAACCTTCATCGGTTTTGTCATCTGCATAGCTGTCTGCTTTTTCTGTTCTTATAAGCTTGCATCGTCTGAACGACAGCCTTCGCAGCATTTTTAGGCTATACTGTACACGGCTGTATAACATCTGTCTTTAAGCCTTTCTGACAGGGCTGTTACAGTATTTTCACAGCTTGGTGTACTTCGCCTTTTCATGCTTTTGGTTTTAGCACTGCTGTGTCATTGACTGATAGCACTGCTGTTTAAACAAGGAGCAAAGCTCCAACAAGCTCGCTTGATTGGAGCGAGCGACGCCGTCAACAGACGTCGGGGAGCTTTAGCTCCT
>CACXGH010000225.1 GCA_902767175.1 uncultured Ruminococcus sp. | reverse complement strand
TTATCGGCAGGCAAAAGTGCAGGCATAACACGCTTTGTACTTTTGCCTGTTGCCACAAAACCCGAACAGGTACATCACATAAATATATTTATCCGTGATGAGGCAGAAAAGCATTCGGAATTCTATCCATTCGGAACAATCCATCCCGAATGCGAAAGCCTGCAGGAAGAAACACAATTCATTCTCGATTCCGGCTTATACGGCATTAAGCTGCACCCTGACACACAGTGCTTCAATACCGATGATAAGCGATTGTATGAGGTGTTTGACATTATACAGGGGAAAATACCGGTTCTTGTTCACTGCGGCGACATAAGGTTTGATTATTCCCACCCGAGACGGCTGAAAAAAATAATCCGGGAGTTTCCGCATTTGCAGGTCATCGCCGCACATCTCGGAGGCTGGTCTCTGTTTGATGAAGCTTTTGAGATACTCAGGGAGACAGACTGCTTTCTGGATATCTCAAGCACAACAATGTTTCTGCCGAACGAGCGGACGGAAAGTCTTATTCACGGCTATGGTGCTGAAAGAATTCTTTTCGGTACGGATTTCCCTCTCTGGTCTCCTCGGACTGAGGTCGATACCTTTAATAAGCTCAGTCTGACTTCCTCGGAGCATGACAGGATAGCTTATCTCAATGCACTCGGAATACTGAACAGGTAATAGGCTGAGCCTATTACCTATAATACCTATAGGATATTGGACAAAGAAGAAAATCGATGATATAATTAACTCAACGAAACGGAAAGGAGTAAACGCCATGAAAACAACAGTTACAGGAGCAATGTGTATATGTACCTTCATGTGTAAAACCGAAAAAGCGGTTTTCTGCGTTAAGGCGTGCTGTGCTTTCCGAATGTGACAGAGCTGTTCTGTGTTTCACATTGGAAGTCAGAGAGTGACTTCCTTTTTTTGTGCCGTAAACAACAGGCACGGTAAATGAAAGGAAAGTATTATGAAAAAAATGATCATCGCAGCCGTCTTAACCTCGATAGCTGTCTCAGCAGCTCTGACAGGCTGTACAGACAGTGCCGGCAGTACTGTACCCGCTGTTTCAGACAGCTCATATATTGAAATATCAGACAAACAGGAAAGCTGCTGTCAAAACAAAACAGTAACCGGGAAGCCTGACTGCTGCAGGAATAAGGAAAACTCTGAGGGAAGCGAAAGCACAGAAATACATATCTGCTGCAAGGATAAAGACACTTCACATATTGACGAAAGCGTATATATTCCTGATTGCTGCGGAGAATAAACAGTCAAAAAACAAATTCAAGGGGTTCTCTCAAATAAAGAAAGGATAATCGACAATGAATAAAAAAATAACGGCGGCTCTTCTTGCCGCATTACTTACAATAGCTGCTCTTTCAGGCTGCAATAACGGTCAGGACAACGCTTCATCAGCGAACGGCACGGCAGCGTCCGGCTCATCTTCAGCCGATGCAAACAAGCTTGAAAAGACGAGCTTCAATCTCGGACACCTCAACTCCACTGCACATCTTCTCGGCTTTGTAGCTAAAGAGGAGGGCTATTTTACAGAGGAAGGACTTGACGTTACACTTACATTGTTCTCATCTGCCGCTGAGCTTTCCTCAGGTCTTGAATCCGAAAAGCTTGATGCTGCGTTTATCGGCTCGGTACCTGCACTTACATTCCAGAGTCAGGGTCATGATCTCACAATTTTCGGCGGTGAAATGACAAACGGTCACGGCTATGTTATCAAGCCCGAGTACGTTGAAGGACTGAGCAGCTGGAATATTTCGATACTCAAGGGAAGGAATGTTGCATCGGTAAAGAACAGTGTGCAGGACGCTGAGCTGCAGATACTTCTTAAGGCAAACGGCATAGAGATAGGCGAGGGAGAGGATAAAGTAAATATCGTTTATTTCGACAGTCAGAAAGACGCATACAATGCACTGCAGAACGATACTATAGATGCTGCCTCGGCATATTCGCCCTATACATCACTTGCAGAGAGTCAGGGATACAAGATAGTTTACCGCTGCTCGGAGGAAGAGCTGCTCAAAAATCAGCCATGCTGCCGTCAGGTTGCTTCAACAGCGGCACTGAGCAAGTATCCTAATTCCTATAATGCATTTGAGAGAGCACTTATCAAGGCATATAAGTTCACTCAGGAAAATCAGGAGCAGACAATAAAAGACGTCAAGAAGTATATAGACATTGAAGAAGAGCTTATCAGAACAGAGGTTTACGGCGGATACGGAACTTCTGTTCCGGATCCTGATAAACAGGGTACAGCCGCACTTAAAAACTCGATCGTAGAGCTTGGATATACTGAGGACTATGACATTGATAAGTATTATAATACGGATATATATAAGAACGCTCTCGAAAGTCTGATTTCAGAAAATCCTGATAATAAGATTTATGCGGAACTGAAAAAGCACTTCGATGAGTTTGAATAATACCCCTTTTTCAGAGGAAACCCTTTGTTTAAAAACGAAGGGTTCCCCCGAACCCCCTTCCTGAAAAACATACTTTATATTATAAAAGCAGAGTTTTTTGCGGGGCAGAGTGTTTTGCGACAGCTGCTTAAACAAAGACCTTTCAAAACAAAACGAACTAAGAGTAAGGATAAGTTCGTTTTAGGGTCAGGGGAGACTAAAGTCCCTGTGAAGGGGAAAGGAATTGATGTATATGAGTAAGATTGAGATAAAAAATCTGACGGTAGATTATATTGAGAAGAAAAAGAGCTTCACGGCATTGAAGAATGTGAGCTTTTCAATAGAGGAGGGAGAGTTTGTCAGTATTATAGGCTCAAGCGGATGCGGCAAAAGTACACTGCTGAGTATACTTGAGGGTATCAATACTCCTACCAAAGGAGAGATACTGATTGACGGAGAACCTATCAGAGGCACAAGTGCGGATCGTGGGGTCGTGTTTCAGCATTATTCGCTGTTTCCGTGGATGACAGCAAGAAAGAATGTTGCTTTCGGAATAAAGCAGGTCAATAAAAAAGCAAGCCGTGCGGACAGACTCAGAATAGCAGATGAATTCCTTGAAAAAGTCGGGCTTGAACAGTTCAGGAATAAATACCCGTCACAGCTTTCCGGAGGAATGCAGCAGCGTGTCGCTATAGCAAGAGCACTTGCAATGGACACCGATATACTTCTTATGGACGAGCCGTTCGGAGCAATAGATGCAAAGAACAGAACGGCATTGCAGGAGCTGCTGCTTAAGCTGTGGGAGGGTGACGGTACAAAGACAAGAAAAACGGTCGTTTTCGTTACACACGATATTGACGAATCAATATTGCTGTCCGATAAGATAGTAATGATGACTGCAAATCCGGGAAGAGTCTACAGGGAAATACCCGTTCCTTTTGACCGCCCGAGAGACAGGGCAAGACTTGTTCAGACAAAGGAATATACAGTATTCAGGAACAGTCTGCTTGCAATGTTCTATAATGATATCGCCGAAAAAATCGGCGGTGAGGAGGTAGTGCTGTAATGACAGTCAAAAAAAGATATCTCAGAGTAGTTCATGCGCTGTTTATTGTGTTTTTACTGATACAGCTTCTGCCCGATAAGCTGCCGGCAGAAACCTATGCTGCTTATGCGATATGGTTTGCTGCAGGAGTTGAAGTCATGACACTTACAGTATCGGCATTCATAAAAAAACCTGTAAGCCTTAACCTGTTTCTCGATATAGTAGGCTTTATCTACGGACTGCTGACAGTCTGGGTTCTTGCGACAGCAAAATTCAATGCAATAAAAGCTTCGCTTTTTCCGCCGCCCGGCAAGGTCTTCAGACAATTCATTCTGGACTATGATAAGATACTTGTCAATATACAAAGCTCTATAGGGATTATCCTGCAGGGATATCTCCTTGCAATAGCGGCTGCAGTTCCGCTTGGTCTTTTTCTTGGCTGGAGTGCAAGACTCGGCGGAGCCGCAGCATATATTTCAAAGTTTCTCGGCGCTATTCCGCCGATAGTATATATCCCTTACGGTATTGCACTTCTGCCGACATTCCGCTCCGTATCGGTATTTGTGATTTTTCTTGCAACCTTCTGGCCTGTGCTTGGAGGTACCATGAGCGGAGTAATGAATGTGGAAAAAAAGACGATAGACTCCGCAAGGGTTCTTAATGTAAATAAATTTACAATGCTGTTTTCAATTATGCTTCCTGCGTCGCTTCAACAGATATTCATAGGCTGTAATCAGGGGCTTACAGTATCTTTCGTTCTTCTGACATCTGCTGAAATGATCGGCGCACAGAGCGGTCTGGGCTACTACATAAAGAATTATTCCGATTTCGGAGATTATACAAGAACCATAGTAGGTCTTATAGTTGTAGGTATTGTGATAGTCGTGATCTCATTTATTTTTAACAGGATACAGAAATTTCTGCTTCGTTGGAAGACATGACAGGAGGATAAGACATGACAGAAATATTATGGCACGGAAGAGGGGGACAGGGAGCATTTACTGCGGCAAGACTGCTCGGAGAAGCGTTTTCCCTGAGTGAAAACGGCTATGCGCTTGCTTTTCCCTCCTTCGGTCCAGAACGCCGGGGCGCACCCATAAGGGCATTTACAAAGCTTGATGATAAGGCGATAGGCAACAGAAGCGAAGTTAAAAAAGCCGATTACGTCATTTTTCTTGACGATACTCTGTTTGGTGAAAGTGCTTTTGATGAGCTTAAGCCTGACGGTAGAATACTGCTCAATACAAAAAAGAGCTTTGACGGCAAAAGAATAATTACAATAGACGGCGACAGCATAGCACAGCGGATTCTGGGACTGCCGATAACAAATACCATTATGCTTGGTACTTTAGCTGCCGTTTCGGGAGCGGTATCCCTTGATGATATAAGTGCAGCTATAACACGGTCAATGCCGGAACGGCTTCATGAAAAAAATATTGCTGCCGTAAAAGCAGCTTATGAGGAGGTCGGATTATGAAACCGTATCTCAGGGATAAGATTCCGGCAGGCTTTGATGAAATACCGGATACGCCCTCTTATGAAGCGGGCTATCTCGTGACAAAAAACTCAGGCTGGCGTAATGTCAGACCTGTCATTGATACGAAGAAATGTATCGGCTGCTTGAACTGCTATCTTTACTGTCCCGACGGAGTTATCTTTCGCAGTAATCATAAAGCTGCAATAGATTATGATTTCTGCAAGGGCTGCGGTATCTGTAAAAAGATATGCAGGATAGGAGCAATAAAAATGGAGGCGGAAAAGTAATGGCAAAAAGGTTTTTATCGGGCAATGAAGCATTTGCCCTCGGAGTCAGACTTGCCCGTCCGCAGGTTATATCCGCTTATCCGATAACACCTCAGACGATAGTTGTAGAAAAGCTTTCGGAATATGTTGAGGACGGCAGTCTGAAAGCGGAATTTATCCATGTCGAATCGGAGCATTCGGCACTGTCCTGTGCTATGGGAGCTTCATCTGTGGGAGCAAGAGCATTTACAGCAACTTCTTCGCAGGGACTTCTCTACATGACAGAATGTCTGCCGTATGCGGCAGGCGGAAGATTTCCGATAGTAATGATGAATGCCAACCGTTCAACTGCATTGCCGTGGAATATCTACGGTGATCAAAGAGACTCTGTTTCTCAGCTTGACAGCGGCTGGATACAGGCATATGCCGAAAACGCACAGGAGGCTCTCGATATTGCTCTTATGAGCTTTTATATCGCAGAACATCCCATTGTAAGCACACCGTTTATGGCAAATCTTGACGGATTTGTTCTTACACATACCTACGAAGTTGCAGATGTACCGACCATTGAGCAGGCAGATGAATTTCTTCCGCCATATCGGACGAAAAACAAAATGTCACTCTCTGAGCCAAAGAATCTGGCTTTTTCTGCAGGGCCTGAAAGCAATACGATTTTTAAATTAAAGGAGCATCTTGGGGTGCTGAATGCAAGAACTGTAATTTCGGAAGCGGAACAGCGTTTCGGGAAAATTTTCGGGAGACATTATACAGGTCTTACCGAAAGCTACAGAACAGAAGATGCCGATTATATTCTGATAACACTTGGAAGTATATCAGGGCTTGTACGGGAAATAACCGACAAGCTCAGAGCAGAGGGCAAGAAGGCAGGGCTTCTGAGAATACGGTATCTGCGCCCTTTCCCTAATGAAGAGATAGCAGCGGCGATAAGAAATGCAAAGGCTGCGGCAGTACTTGAAAAGGATATTTCCTTCGGCAATGAGGGTACGGTTTATACGAATGTTAATTCTGCACTGCAAAAGGCAGGCATAAATATCCCTACCTCAGATTACATAGGAGGTCTTGGAGGAAAGAATATTTCGGCAGAAGAAATAGAAGGTATATTCGCTGAACTTGAAGAAGAAAAAAGAACGGTAAAATTTCTTGGAACAGGAGGTGAGGAAAGTGGCAGTCAATGCAAAAACGCTCAATGAGACAGAGTTTTTTTACGGACATAAGGCGTGTGCCGGCTGTGGAGGCAGCTTAGCGGTCAGAATAGCTCTTAAGGTGCTTGGTGAAAATGCGGTAGCCGTACTTCCTGCAGGCTGTATGTCTGCGGTTGGTTTCAATTTTCCTCAGCTCTGCTTTGGAAATAATGCAATTATTTCAACATTTGCAGGTACAGCGTCAATGCTCACAGGAATTGAAGCAGGACTTCGTGCTCAGGGCATTACGGATTTTCATGCAGTCGGCTTTGCGGGTGACGGCGGAACGGCTGATATAGGTCTGCAGGCACTTTCAGGTGCGATTGACAGAAACGATGATATTCTTTATATTTGCTATGACAATGAGGCATATATGAATACAGGCATTCAGAAAAGTTCGCTTACACCGTTTGGTGCAAAGACGACTACAACGCCTGCAGGAAAGAATATCAGAGGAAACCTTCGCCCGAAAAAGAACATGTTTGAAATAGTTGCCGCCCATGGAATACCCTATGCAGCAACAGCAAGCGTGGGATATATCAATGACTTCATGCGAAAGGTCGAAAAGGCAAAGCAGATAAAGGGCACGAAGTATATTCATATCCTTGCACCATGTCCGACAGGCTGGGGAATAAAGACCGATGATACAATAGAAATAGCCAAAGAGGTTGTGGACTGTGGATTATGGTATCTTGCGGAGTATGAAAACGGTGAATTCAAGCTGAATTATAAGCCGGAAGAATTTTCCTCTGTTGGAGATTACCTGAAAAAGCAGAGCCGCTTCAGACACCTCACAGATGAGGATATCAAGGTAATACAAAGCTCCCGTGACGCAAAGTGGGAGTTTATTCACAGAAATTTTAAGTGAAGAAGGAGAATTTACTATGAGCAGAGATGTAAACAACAAATATTGGGACGAGGAGCTTGAAACGCTTCCCCGTGAAGAACTTGAAAAAAGACAGCTTGAGGATCTCAAGGAGATCGTAAAATTCGCATACGATAACGCCCCCTATTATAAGCGCTCATTTGACGCTGCAGGTGTTAAGCCCGAAGATATAAAGACACTCAAGGACATTCAGAAGTTTCCGTTTGTCGATAAAAAAACACAGCGTGAGACGCAGGGTGTAGGCTCGTTCTTAGGCGAGCTTGCTGCCGTTCCTGAGGAGGACGTAGTTTTCATTTCAACTTCATCCGGTTCAACCGGCGTTCCGACAATGAGTCCGTTTACAAAGAAGGACTTCGATGAATTCCAGGAGACAGAGAGCCGTTGGTTCTGGCAGGTAGGTATGCGTCCGAATGACCGTTATGTCCATGCACTGAATTTTTCATTGTATGTTGGCGGCCCTGATGTTATAGGCGCTCAGAATCTTGGTGCACTCTGCATATGGGGAGGTACACTTCCGAGCGAAAGACTGCTTTTTGTGCTCAAGACATATAAGCCTACTGTGATCTGGACTTCACCTTCATACGCATGGCAGCTTGGTGAAAAGGCACTCAAGAGCGGCATTGATCCGAAAAAGGATCTTAATATAAAGAAGATAATTGTTGCAGGTGAGCTTGGCGGCTCGATTGACGCAACAAGAAAGGCAATCGAGGATATATGGGGCGCAGAGGTATACGACTTCTATGGTTTGTCCGATATATTCGGTGCTTGTGCGGCAATGTGTGAAGCTAAGAACGGTCTTCATATCGCAGAAAACCATATTCTTGTAGAGACTGTCGATATACATACAGGCGAGATTCTTGAGCCGGGACAGGTCGGAGAGCTTGTATTTACTACCCTCAGAAAGCACGCCCGTCCTCTTATCCGTTTCCGTACAGGAGATATCGGCTGGATCGACAATACAAAGTGCTCATGCGGCAGAACTCATGGAAGAATACATATTCAGGGAAGGAAGGACGATATGTTCATCGTATCTGCCGTTAATGTATTCCCGAGTGATATAGAAGCCGTTGTCCGTGAACAGAGCGGAATTACGGGCGAATATCTTATCCGTATCTTTGAGAAGGACTTTACCAATAAGTATGCAGTTGAAATAGAGAAGAATGCCGATAATCCGAAAACCGACGAGGAAGTAGCCGCAGAGGTCTCGGCAGCACTTAAAGCCCGTATCGGTGTTAAGCCTGCAAGGGTCGTTGTTCATGCTGACGGCGGTCTGAATACACGTTCAGAGCATAAGTCAAGAAGAGTAATTGACGAAAGAACACTTGACTACAACATCTGAGTTAATTATAATAGTTACGAATCTTTATTATGGAGGCAGATGCTATGCCGGCACTTTCTAAAAGAACAGAAGGTTTTACAGACTCAGTGATAAGACGAATGACACGCATTTCAAACCAATACGGCGCAGTCAATCTTTCACAGGGCTTTCCTGATTTCGAGCCGCCCCGTGAGCTTCTTGAAAGGCTTGCAGAGGTGACTAAAGAGGATTTTCATCAGTATTCTATAACGTGGGGCGCACAGAATTTTCGTGAAGCCCTTGCAGAAAAGCAGTCAAAGCTCATGGGAAGGAGCATTGACCCGAACGGTGAGATAGTTGTCACCTGCGGCAGCACAGAAGCTATGATGGCAGCTATGATGACCGTCACCGATCCGGGTGACAAGGTCATCGTATTCTCACCGTTTTATGAAAACTACGGTGCGGACACTATTCTTTCGGGTGCAGAGCCGATATATGTACCGCTGTATCCGCCGCATTTCAACTTTGATGCAGATGAGCTTGAAGCAGCATTCAGACAGAATCCGAAAGCTCTGATACTCTGCAACCCGTCCAATCCCTGCGGCAAGGTCTTTACATATCATGAGCTTAAAATAATCGCAGACCTCGCAAAGAGATATGACACCTTTGTTATCACAGATGAGGTTTACGAGCATATCGTTTATGAGCCTTATCATCATACATATATTGCTTCACTCCCCGATATGTGGGATAGAACAATATCATGTTCGTCCCTGTCAAAGACTTATTCAATAACAGGCTGGCGTCTCGGTTATATCATCGCACCGCGGAACATTATTGAAACAGCGAAAAAGGTGCATGATTTTCTTACGGTCGGAGCTGCTGCACCGCTTCAGGAGGCAGCCGTTGCAGGACTTCGTTTCGGGGACGAATACTATAAACAGCTTCAGGCGAAATATACGGAAAAGAGAGACCTGTTCTTAAAGGGACTTGACGACATAGGCATTGCACATACTGTACCTCAGGGAGCATATTACATTCTTCTTGATATATCCGAATTCGGCTTCAAGAGCGACCTGGAATTCTGCGAGGTACTTGCAAGAGATGTGGGAGTCGGTGCAGTACCCGGCTCAAGCTTCTTCCGTGAAGACGTTAACAACCTGATAAGACTTCATTTTGCCAAAAAGAATGAAACCCTTTATGAAGCACTCAGCCGCCTTGAGCATATCCGTAAGAAGATAAGCAGGCGGAAATGATAATACTCATACAAAAGAAGCATGACTGTTATTACGGCAGTCATGCTTTTGCTGTTATTATGCCTGTATAGAAAAACTCCCCGAGTGACAATGCACCCAGGGAGAGGATTTACTGTTTTGCTGCCTTAAGGGTAAGAACTTTTTCAGCGACTTTGCCGCTGCTGTCCTTTGCCGTTATTTTAATGTCATAGCTTGCGGCAGCTTTGGGCATGAATAATACCAGATTCGTGCTGTTGTAGCCGCGCAGCTTGTACCATGTGTTTCCGGCAGACTTCTTGTAGTATACAGCGTATGTATACTCACCTGTGCCGCCTTGAGCATAGCAGCGTACCTTTACTTTTTCGCCGACCTTAGCAGAAGCTGTACCCGGCTTGGAAATATTGGTAAGCGGCTTTGATACGGTGACTGCAGCATTCTTTGTTGAGGTCTTGCCTGCGCTGTCCTTTGCTATTATTTTCAGGTCATATGCAGCTGCAGCGCTCGGAGTAAAGCTTACAGAGGTTTTTGTTGTGTTGGCAGCAAGTGTTGACCATTATCACTTGCAGGTGTTACGCTGGCGGCATAAACGGGCAGGCTTGCGGCAATGAATGAGCTTGTTTCTGCCGCTCCTGCGCAGCCAAGCATAAGAGCCGACAATGACACGGCACAGATTTTTTTAAGAATGCTATTCTTCATATTTTTCACTCCTTGTAAGATTTAGGTGATTTTATCATTTTTATTATAAAACCGTAATTGGTTGAAGTTAATAGAAATTCACGAATTATTATAATAATTGTATATAATAACGTAATTATATTAACAATCAGAAATTAACCCCTGTTAAATCAAGTTGATAATACTGGTTTAACTATTATAATATCTGCTGCTGGTTTATAGTATATATTCCTCAGAGGGATTCGTGTGTTTTACCTTATTAAACAAGGAGCAAAGCTCCAACAAGCTCGCTTGATTGGAGCGAGCGACGCCGTCAACAGACGTCGGGGAGCTTTAGCTCCT
>CACXGH010000224.1 GCA_902767175.1 uncultured Ruminococcus sp. | reverse complement strand
GTATTGATTATACTCATATTTTCTGTTATCATGATATCAAGATTATGAAAAGACGGTGATAATATGAACGCTCCACTGGCAGACAGAATAAGACCGCAGACGCTTGACGAAATTGCAGGTCAGCACCACCTGCTTGATGAAGGAAAGCCGCTCAGAAATATAATACTGTCAGGGTATATACCGAATATGGTGTTTTACGGACCCTCGGGCGTGGGTAAGACTACCCTTGCGGCTATGATAGCCAAAAAGACAAACCGCGCTCTCCGCAAGCTCAACGGAACTACAGCGTCTACCGCCGATATAAGAAGCATTGTTGAGGAGCTTTCCGGATTCAGCGGTATGAACGGTATACTTCTCTATCTTGACGAGATACAGTATTTCAATAAAAAACAGCAGCAGACGCTTCTTGAATTCATAGAAAACGGAAGTATTACGCTGATAGCCTCTACAACTGAAAATCCATACTTCTATGTATACAGCGCAATACTGAGCAGATCGACAGTGTTTGAATTCAAGCCGCTTGAAAAGGCTGATGTCGCCAAAGCCGTCAGAAGGGCTGTATCAGTTATGGAAAAGGAACTTGGGGAGGAAATAATATTTCCCGATGAAGCCGTACAGCATATAGCTTCCGCTTGCGGAGGAGATGTCAGAAAGGCTGTAAATGCCGTAGAACTGTCTGTAATAGCGTCACCGTCACAGGATAATAGAAGAGAAGTAAGCTGCGAAACGGTTTCATCACTTACTCAGAAAAGCGCATTAAAATATGACCGTGAGGGCGATGAGCATTACGACCTTCTTTCTGCCTTTCAGAAATCACTGCGCGGCTCCGATCCTGATGCGGCAGTGCATTACCTTGGACGGATACTCCTGGCGGACGACCTTCCCTCTGCCTGCCGCAGACTTATGGTATGTGCCTGCGAAGATGTAGGACTTGCAAACCCGCAGATAATCCCAATAGTAAAGGCTGCGGTAGATGCGGCGCTTATGGTAGGACTTCCCGAGGCAAGAATACCGCTTGCAGACGCAGCGGTGCTTGTGGCTCTGTCTCCTAAGTCGAATTCGGCATACCTTGCGATCGATAAGGCAATGGCTGATGCGAAAGCCGGAAAGGGTACAGGCTTTCCGCGCCATCTGCAGAATAAGCACTATGACGGCGATGATGTTAAAAACAAGGGACAGTTCTATATCTATCCGCATGACTACCCCGACCATTGGACATATCAGCAGTATCTTCCCGACAGTCTTGCAGGTACAGTGTATTATGAGCCGGGTGAAAATAAAACAGAACAGGCATATAAGGAGTATTGGAGCAGAATCAAGAATAAAAAATAGCCATACAACCTGATTAATTTCTTAAATAATATTGTAAAACCTGACGAAATGTGTTATAACATGAAATATCTTGTTTTATTGGAGGACGAAAAGATGGTAAAGACAAGCAGAACAAAAAGAACAGCGGCAGGTATTATGGCGCTGATTCTTACGGCGCTCTGTTTTACTGTTATGTTCAATACCCCTTATGTGTATGCAGAGGGAGAGAACAGTACGCAGCAGACAGAGGAATATGAGCTGAGCGGAAAAAATGTCGGCGTACAGCTCGGAACAGCAGGTGAACTCAAGGTAAGACCCTACGATGAAAGCTCAAGGTCAACGGTAGAATACTTTTATTCTCAGGCAGAGGCAGTAAAGGCACTTACCGAAAAAAAGGTAGATTGTCTTGTTCTCGATGAAAGCTCATTGACAGCTATAGCAAACGACAATGAAGGCATTACCGCAGTCACGAAGGAGTTTTCTAAGGACGAGTACAGATTTATTGTGAAAAAGGGCAATAAAGAGCTTCTTACAAAGATAAACAATGCTCTGAAAAAGCTCAAGGAAAATAAGACCATTGAGAGCATAATCAAGAATTATGCAGGCACAGATGCAGAAAAGGGAAAGACTCCCTACAAGAAGAAGGATATCGAAAGAACAGGTACAATAACACTTGCGGTGAATACCTCGCTCAGACCCTATGCATATATAGACAATGCTTCATTTGCGGGTATTGATATAGATATAATGCAGGCTGTATGTGATGAGCTGAAAACAGAGCTTGCAGTAACTATTACCGACAAGGAGAGAGTTGCTTCCTCTGTAGATTGGGAAACGGCTGATGTCGGCGCAGTGGGTGCAAATGACTCCATAATAGACGAAAAGACAAGGAAGGAGCTTGAATTCTCTGAGGTCTATGCAGTGTCTGTTCAGAAGATAGCTGTATATACAGAGCCTCAGCCGGAGGAAAGCTCTGAGGAACCAACAGAAGAGCCTGAGCAAGCGGAAGAAGACGCTTACGACTTTACAGGAAAGACAATAGGCGTACAGCTCGGTACAACGGGCGATATATATGCGACAGACTATGAAACGGACGGTACGGCAAAGGTAGAGCGCTATAATAAGGCAGCCGATGCGATACAGGCTCTCAAGCAGAAGAAGCTTGACTGTGTTATCCTTGATGAGCAGCCTGCACTGAATTTCGTTCAGAGAAATAAGGATATAAAAATACTCAGCAAGGAATTTACCCTTGAGGATTATGCTCTGTGTCTGAAAAAAGGCAATACAGAGCTGCTCGGAAAGGTCAACGCAGCCCTTGCAAAGCTGAAAGAGGACGGAACTCTCAGTAAAATTATAACCAACTATATCGGAACAGACGAGGAAAAAGGCACAATGCCTTACGTTAAAAAAGATGTAAAGCGCAGCGGAACTCTTGTAGTTGCAACAAATGCTGAATTTCCTCCCTATGAATATGTAGACAACGGAAATATTGTCGGTATTGATATGGATATCATGCAGGCTGTATGCGATGAAATAGGAATGGAGCTTAAGATAGAGAACATGAAGTTCGACTCTATCATAGCTGCCGTAAATGCAGGCAAGGCTGATATAGGCGCAGCAGGCATGACAGTTACGGAGGAGAGAAAGAAGAATGTCGATTTCTCTGATTCTTACACTACATCAAAGCAGGTGATCATAGTATTTGATGATGAAATAGACAGCGTAGATGACCTTATCGGAAAGACGATAGGCGTACAGCTCGGTACAACGGGAGATATCTATGCAACGGACTATGAAACGGACGGTACTGCAAAGGTAGAGCGCTATAATAAGGCGGCAGATGCGATACAGGCACTCAAGCAGCAGAAGATAGACTGTGTTATCCTTGATGAACAGCCTGCAAAGAGCTTTGCAGAAAAGAATAACGATATAAAGATAATTGCTCAGGAATTCACACTTGAGGATTATGCTCTGTGTCTGAAGAAAGGCAATACAGAGCTTCTTGAAAAGATAAACAAAGCCATTGCAAAGCTGAAAGAGGACGGAACAATAAGCAGCATACTTACTAATTACATAGGTACTGACGATGAAAAGGGGACAAAGCCCTATCAGAAGAAGGACGTAAAGCGCAGCGGAACTCTTGTAGTCGCTACGAATGCGGAATTCCCTCCCTATGAATATGTAGACAACGGAAATATTGTCGGTATTGATATGGATATAATGCAGGCAATATGTGACGAGATAGGAATGGAGCTTAAGGTAGAGAACATGAAGTTCGATTCTATCATAGCAGCGGTAAATGCAGGCAAGGCTGATGTCGGCGCAGCAGGCATGACTGTAACCGAGGAGAGAAAGAAGAACGTAGACTTCTCGGAGTCCTACACTACTTCAAAGCAGGTTATTATTATTTATAATAAGAATGCAAGCGGAGAGAGTCTTTCATTCTGGGAGAAGCTCAAGCAGAACTTTATAGATCAGGACAGATGGCGTTATCTTGTCGACGGTCTCGGAACAACACTTCTTATTACAGCTCTTTCTATACTTATAGGTCTCCTGTTAGGTACGCTCATTGCGGTTGTAAGAACTGTACACGACCAGAACGGAAAGCTGATAATACTGAATTTTATATGCAAGCTGTATCTTACTGTAATAAGAGGTACGCCTGCAGTACTGCAGCTGCTTATTATTTATTACGGTGTATTCAGCGCTGTAGACGTAAGCAAGGTAGTGGTTGCTGTTGTAGCCTTCGGTCTTAATTCGGCTGCTTATGTGGCTGAGGTTATACGTTCGGGTATAAATGCAGTGGATAAGGGACAGTTCGAGGCAGGAAGATGTCTGGGGCTAAGCTATAAGCAGACAATGTCAAGCATTATTATGCCGCAGGCATTCAAGAATATGCTGCCTGCCCTTCTCAATGAGGTCATCAGCCTTCTCAAGGAAACAGCTATATGCGGTTATATCGCACTTCAGGATCTTACCATGGGCGGCGATATTATCCGTTCGCAGACCTTCGATGCATTCCTGCCGCTTATTGCTGTAGCGATAGTTTACCTCATAATAGTTGTCATTCTGACTCGTGTAGTTACTGTTCTTGAGAGGAGATTGAAGAAAAATGAAAACAAATAAGAAAAAGAACGGCAATAACACAAGTGCCGGAGATACAATAAAAGAAACCTCACAGGAGAAGGTTGAGCTTGAAAAGGAAACCGCTGCGGAAGAAAGCAGGGAAAACAGCAGGGAAAAGATAGGCCCGGATAAGAAGAATGTTCTTATCGAGGTAGCAGACCTGAGAAAGAGCTTTGGAGACCATAAGGTACTCAAGGGCATTACTACCACTGTTTCAAAGGGCGAGGTCGTGGCGCTTATAGGCCCTTCGGGCTGCGGCAAGTCTACATTCTTGAGATCACTCAATCTTCTTGAAGTGCCTGATTCGGGAATTGTGCGTTTTGAGGGAACCGATATAACCGACAAGAGCGTTGATATAAATAAAATGCGTGAGAAGATGGGAATGGTTTTCCAGCAGTTCAATCTTTTCCCGAATATGTCGATAAAGAAGAACATCATGCTGGCGCCCGTAAAGCTCAAAAAGATGACAAAGGCAGAAGCAGAAAAGAAAGCAGAGGAGCTTCTTGAAAGAATAGGTCTTTCTGATAAGGCTGATTCCTACCCGACAAGTCTATCGGGCGGTCAGAAGCAGAGAGTAGCTATCATCAGAGCACTTGCCATGAATCCCGATGTAATGCTGTTTGATGAGCCGACATCTGCCCTTGACCCAGAAATGGTAGGCGAGGTGCTTTCGCTGATAAAAGACCTTGCAAAGGCAGGTATGACAATGGTTATTGTCACTCATGAAATGGGCTTTGCAAGAGAGGTTGCAGACAGAGTTCTGTTTATCAATGAGGGTGTTATAGCAGAGGAAAATACGCCTGATGAGTTCTTCGGAAATCCGCAGAACCCGAGACTCAGGGATTTTCTTTCAAAGGTATTGTAATTGTTATTATAGCCGAAGGACTTGTCTGCCCTTCGGCTATGTGCATTTTGTAACAGCAGAGGAATGATAGAATGAAAATAGGAAATATAGAAATACCGGGTTATGCTGCATTAGCGCCCATGGCAGGAGTGACGGACAGGGCATTCCGTGAGCTTTGCGTAAGCTTTGGAGCTGCGTATGTTATCGGTGAAATGGTAAGCTCAAAGGGACTCGTATACAACAGCGACAAATCACGGGAGCTGCTTGTTCTGTCAGAGGAAGAAAGACCTGCGGCAGTGCAGCTTTTCGGAAACGAGCCTGAAATAATGGCGCAGGCTGCAAAAATAGCAATGGAGTATTCTCCCGATATCATTGATATAAATATGGGCTGTCCTGCGCCCAAGATAGCCATGAACGGCTGCGGTTCTGCGCTGATGAAAGATCCGGTACTGTGCGGAAGGATAGTAAGGGCGGTCAAGGACGCTGTTCCCGTGCCTGTTACGGTAAAGATACGCAAGGGCTGGGACAGAAATTCGGTAAATGCCGTAGAAGTGGCGCAGATATGTGAGGCTTCGGGTGCCGATGCCATTGCGGTTCACGGCAGAACGAGAGAGCAGCAGTATATGCCCTCTGCCGATTGGGACATAATAAAGCAGGTAAAAAGGGCGGTAAGCATACCCGTAATAGGGAACGGAGATGTTACAAGTGCCGGACTTGCCGCAAAAATGATAGAGCAGACGGGCTGCGATATGGTAATGATAGGCAGGGGGGCTTTAGGCAATCCGTGGATATTCAGCGAAATAACAAGACTTTTAGGGCATGACAGACCTTCCTTGCCTGTATCTGCCGCAGAGAGAATAACCGTACTTCTCCGCCATGCTGCAAAGATGTGTGAATATAAAGGCGAGACGGCGGCCATGAGAGAGGCAAGAAAGCACGCAGCGTGGTATATTAAGGGAATGAAGGGTGCAGCAGCACTGAGAAAGCGTGCCGTGGAGCTGAATACCTATGAAGATCTTATAGAGCTTTGCAGATGTATTGACAGTGCGGAATGATGCCGTAAGATTTATCGGGAGCTGTATGTATTGAACCTATTATGTTCTTAGCAGAAAGAGGAGAGGGTGTTCTGAGGACACCTGTGCCAGAGTCACAAGCACCGACCGGGCGACAGGCGGGAAGGGAATATATGATATAGTATAACAAGCGTCGATGTCCCCCGCCTCTAAAGGCGGCGGGTGCCATACGTCCGTCGGTGGCGGGTTAAAATCCCCCACCGACGC
>CACXGH010000223.1 GCA_902767175.1 uncultured Ruminococcus sp. | reverse complement strand
CTATAGAGGGTGCGGGTGTCCGGCGGACACCTCTGCCGAAGGCAGAAGCACCGACCGAGCCGGCAGGCGAGACTCGGGGGACATCGATGTTTGTTATAATTGCGTTATTTTATTGACAGCGGAGTAAAACCGAGATAGTCACAGGCAATAAGCCTGAAGCTTATGCCGTACTTTTCACCTGTAAAAGCTCTTTTTGCCGCATTGCCGCCATGGATATGACCGTAAAAGCATTTTTTAATATTATACTCTCTCAGTACTGCGATTATTTCCTCACATTCCATATTATTATAAATCGGAGGATAATGCAGAAACACAACAGGCTCATAGCCTGCCTCAACAGCAGGTGCTAAAGACATTCTCAGTCTTCCCACCTCTCTTTTGAGTATCAGCATATCGGCATCTGTTTCGGCATCGTAGAACCAGCCTCTTGAGCCGCATATTGCGGTGCCGTCACAGACATAGTAATTATTGTGAAGTACCGAAAGGGTACTGAAACCCTTTTCGGCAATATATTTATCCATTTTGGATTTAGTAGTCCACCAATAATCGTGATTTCCCTTGAGAATTATTTTTTTTCCGTTCAGTCTGTCGATAAAGGCAAAATCCTTTTCGGTTTCACTGAGCTTCATCGCCCAAGACACATCGCCTGCTATAACGACAGTATCCTCGTCTGTCACAAGGTGCTGCCAATTCCTCTCTATCCTTTCGGTATAATTCGACCAGCCGCCGAACACGTCCATAGGCTTATCAGTACCAAAGGAGAGATGAAGGTCTGCTATCGCATATACAGCCATTATCTGTACCTCAGCCTATATTCAGACTTTTAAGAACTATCTCAGGCATTGCATCTACGCTGCACTCAAGTGTGAAGCGTACCTGAGCATCTTTAAGAGCTGCTAAAGGAGCAGGAACGGGAGTCTTTGTCTTAGCGGAAAGTTCTTCTACCATAGCGAACTCATCGGCAGGAAGCTCCTCGCTGCTGACAGCCTCAAGTACGCTCTTAGCGAACTTATAGGGACTTGCTGTAGAAGCTATAACAGCAGGGGTTGTATCGTTTGTCTCTGCAACATACTGCTCATATACATTTACCGCAACAGCCGTATGGGTATCGCAGAGGTAGTTTTCCTCCTTATAAAGCTCCCTGATAGTCTTCTGGGTATTCTCGTCATCGCAGAAGCCGCCATAGAAAAGAGCATCAAGCTTTGTCTTTACATCAGCATCAACAGTATAGCTGCCCTCAGAAGAAAGCTTGTTCATCCAATCAGCTACCTTCTCTGCATTGCCGTCTGTGAGGTGATAGAGAAGTCTTTCAAGATTGCTGGATACAAGAATATCCATAGACGGAGAAATAGTGGTATAGAATGTTCTCTTCTTATCATAAGTACCTGTCTTTATGAAGTCTGTGAGAACGTTATTGGAGTTTGAAGCACAGATAAACTTGTTTATCGGCAGTCCCATATTCATTGCATAGAATGAAGCAAGGATATTGCCGAAGTTGCCTGTGGGAACTACTACGTTTATCTTATCACCGGGATTGAGCTTACCCTCATTGAGCATATCACAGTATGCGGAGAAATAATATACTACCTGAGGGAGTAGTCTGCCCCAATTTATTGAGTTCGCACTTGAGAAGAGCTTATTGTTCTCTGCAAGCTTTGTCTTTATCTCACTGTTCGTAAAAATCTTCTTGACGCCTGTCTGTGCATCATCAAAGTTACCCTCGATAGCGACAACGCTGACATTACCGCCCTTCTGAGTAGCCATCTGACGCTTCTGCATAGGACTTACACCGTTTACGGGATAGAATACCATTATTCTTGTACCGTCAACATCTTTAAAGCCCTCAAGAGCTGCCTTTCCTGTGTCGCCGCTTGTTGCAACAAGTATAACAGCTTCCTTATCACTGCAGGTCTTTTTAACAGACTTTGTGAGAAGATGAGGAAGTATCTGCAGAGCCATATCCTTGAATGCACAGGTAGGACCATGCCACAGTTCAAGAATTGACATCTTTGTTTTGCCGCTTTCGATATAAGAGATAGGTGCAGGATCGTCAGAGCCGAACTTCTCCTTTGTATATGCAGCATCTACGCTCTCAGAGATCTCCTGCTCGGTAAAATCACTGAGGAAATCCGCAAATATCTTCTTTGCTCTGCCCCTGTAGTCTTTTTCTGCAAGAGCCTTGATATCGTCAAGGGTATACTTCGGAAGAGACTGAGGTACAAAAAGACCTCCCTCCTCTGAAATGCCCTGAGCGATAGCCTGCGATGCGGTAACTACCGTATTCTTGTTTCTCGTGCTGTTGTACTTCATAGCTTTTCCTTCTTTCTTTAATTATGACACTGCTCGTATCGGCTGAAAAAATCTGCCGCATTATTGAAGAAAATATCCTTTACGAGCGTTTCATTGAAATTGTGGTGCAAGAACATTTCATACAGAGCGGACACAGACTCTATGCCGGACATATCCGAGGGTATGTCTGCGCCGTCAAAATCGGCACCTATAGCTATCGTCTTTTCGCCGCCAAGAGCCAGAAAATGCTCTGCGTTCTTTATTATATCACACATTTTCGCATTTGTCCCCTGTTTATTAAGAAAATCTCTGCAAAAATTCAAACCTACTATTCCGCCCTTGTCCCTGATTATACAAAATTGCTCATCAGTCAGGTTTCTTCTGTGGGGGCACACCGATTTTGAATTTGAATGAGAGGCGGCAAATGGTCTTTTTGCAAGCTCTGCAACGTCATAGAAAAGCCTTTTGCTTGCATGGGAGACGTCCGCTATTATATCGTTTTTCTCCATTTCTCTCAGGGCTTCCCTGCCGAAAGGCGAAAGCCCTCCAGCCATTTCAACTCCCACTCCGTCACCAAGCTCATTTTTACCGTTCCATGTAAGTGTCATCATTCTGACACCTGCCTTTTTCAAAGCGGCTATATTTTCAAGTTTTCCTGCAAGGACAGCTCCGCTCTCAACGGTAAGAATAATTCCTTTCCTGCCATGTTCTGCGGTATTTTTTATATCCCCGGCAGTAATGCATCTTACTATATCAAGCTGTTCAAGCTGCTCGGAAAGCTTTGAAAGACACCCTTTGAAAAGCTCCTGTGCGGCTGCTCCTCTGTATTCATCGGGTATCCATACAGCAAGGCACTGTATATAAGGTGATATTTCCTTTGTCTTGTTCACAGAGATATGAAAACTGTCATCGGACAGTGTACTGTTCTCTGTATAAGCACGATACAGTGTGTCACAATGCAAGTCAAAAAGGCTGAACATCATCATTCCTCCAATTCACCGAATGCATTTTCAATATGTTCTATCTGCGGCGGTATGTTTGTCTGATTATTATAAGCCACCTCGACTATATCAAATCTCGGCTGAAGCTGAGTATCTGTTTCAGTCATATATACATAGGCAGTCTGCAACAGCTTTTTCTGCTTTCTTCTGTCCACCCACGCAGACGGTCTGTCAAGTGCAGACTGATTTCTCGTCTTTACTTCAACAAATGCGATTACTTCCCTGTTCTTCGCTATTATATCTATCTCTCCGAATTCAGAGCGGTAATTTCTTGCGGTGATTTCATATCCGTTATTCTCAAGGTACGAAACCGCAAAATCCTCACCCATTTTTCCTGTTTTCTGAGACTTTGTCTTTTTCTTAGGTGCATCCGGGTCAAGTATGGAGCCTAAAAAGGACATTCTGTGTATCTCACACGGGCCGTATTTTTTTATCATGTCACGGTGAAGCTCAGAAGAATATCCCTTGTGCTTTTCAAAGCCGTACCCGGGATATTTTTGTGCAAGCTCCTTCATCAGCCTGTCTCGGCTTACCTTTGCAAGAATAGATGCCGCCGCTATTGATTGGGACAGTGAATCTCCCTTCACGATATCAAAGCAGGGAATATTGAAAGCAGGCCGCCTGTTTCCGTCAACAAGAACAGCATCAGGCTCTATCGGCAAGCCTTCAACGGCTCTTTTCATCGCAAGCATTGTCGCCTGAAGGATATTCATTTCCTCTATTTCCTCAACACTTGCCCACTCGATATTGTATGCTGAAGCCTTCTCCCTGATGATATCAAAAAGCTGCTCACGCTTTTTTTCACTCAGTTTTTTTGAGTCATTTACTCCCTCAATGACAAGCCCTTCGGGAAGTATCACTGCCGCAGCGCACACAGGGCCTGCAAGAGGGCCTCTGCCTGCCTCATCAACTCCGCAAATCACTTTAAAACCCCGCTGTATATAATACTGTTCATATTTCAGCATATCAGATTCTGATGTCACTGCAATCATCTGCCTTATCAAGAGTTATTTTTCCAAGCGTGGCATTACGGAACTCATCAAGCACCGCAGCCGCTGCACGCTCTGTATTTATTTCACCGCCCGAGATAAGCATTCCGCGTTTCCTGCCGATAAGCGACAATAATTCATAGCCCTGTAACCCCTCTGTTTCCGTTTCATCAAGCTTATACCTTGAGCATAATGATGAGCAGAAATTATCTCTGAGATATTCAAGCAGTCTGCCTGCAAGATGCTCGGTATCGAGAATATCGTCTTTTACCGAGCCAATGAACGCAAGCTTCTCACCGACAAGCTTATCATCAAATTTAGGCCACAGAACACCCGGGGTATCAAGAAGGTCAAAACCCTTGCTGACGGTAAACCATTGGTTTCCTCTTGTAACTCCCGGTCTGTCCTCGACTCTGGCACGGTTCTGCCCTGCCATTCTGTTGATAAAAGAGGACTTTCCAACGTTCGGTATACCGACTATCATTACCTTGATAGTTCTGCCCGTCATGCCCTTGGCCTTCCATGAACTGATTTTTTCCGAAAGAACATTTTTTACGGCAGGTATAAATGCGTTCATACCCTTTCCGGTTTTACAGTCAAGAGCAACTGCGCTGATACCTTTCTGCTTAAACAAAGCAAGCCACTTTTTTGTTTCCTCAGAGTCTGCCATATCGCATTTATTGAGAATTACAAGTCTCGGCTTATTGTTGATAATACTTCTCAGGTCGGGGTTGCAGCTTGAATACGGTATTCTTGCGTCAAGAAGTATGGCAACAGCGTCAATGAGCTTTAGCTGAGCCTCTATCCTTCTCCGTGTTTTGGTCATATGACCGGGAAACCACTGTATTGTCTTTAGTTCCTCCATTTTTTCCTCCATATAAACAGCGCACAAAATCGCTGAGGACTTTGTGCGGCTTACATCAGGGAACATAAGCCCCTGCATATCATCATTTCTCGTTTTATGCCTGCTCTCACCCTGCTCATACAAATCCAAGACTGTCAAAAGGATACATACGGAAAAAAGCCTTTCCGATAATATTCTCCACAGGGATAAGACCTACCTTTGTGCTTCGGCTGTCCAGGGAATCCTCTCTGTTGTCGCCCATTGCAAACACATAGCCCTTTGGTATTACATCAGGTATCTCTGTGGGATTAGGAAGAACTATCGTTCTGCCCTTTGCATAAGGCTCATCAATGACTTCTCCGTCTACAAAGACCTCGTTTGTCTCATAGTTTATTCTGAGCTGCTGACCCTCTGTAGCAATTACCCTTTTGATGATAGGCTCGTTAAGCTTTTCACCGTGCGTTACAACGATGATATCACCGTCCTGCGGTTTATACATAAAGTTTGAGACAATAAGCCTGTCATTATTAATAAGGGTATCATTCATCGACCTGCCTTTTACAGTGACCTGTCTGAGAAAGAATGTCATAATAAGCAATACTACAGCAACGGCAAAGAACAGTGTTCCCATCCAATCAAATACAAATTTTGCAGCTCCGCCTTCTGATTTCTTTTCTTCATTATTTCCGGTTGTATTTATTTGTGTATTTTCTGCCACGATTATTCCTCCTTATTATTTAAGATACTGTTCCAAAGGAATCCATAGGATACCATCTGAAAAATGCCTTGCCGATAATATTTTCAACAGGTATAAGCCCTACTCTTTCCGAACGGCTGTCAAGCGAATGGCTGCGGTTATCACCCATTACAAATACATACCCATCCGGAATGACGATCGGCATACTAAGCGGATCCATAACGGACTTAGTCGGTCCTGTGATATATTTTTCTTTCAGAAGAACGCCGTCAACAACGACCTCACCTGTAGCATAATTTATGTTGAGTGTCTGCCCTTCCGTTGCAATTACACGCTTTACTATAGCCTCATCGAGCTGTTCACCGCGAGTTACTATTACAATATCACCGCACTCAGGTGTATATCCGCTGCACTGAACGAGAAGTCTGTCCTCATGACGGAGAGTATCATTCATAGAAGATCCGTCAACCGTAACCTGCCTGACAAAAAAAGCCATTATAAGCAGCAGAATAACAATTGACAGCAGCACTGTACCCGCCATATCGAATATAACATGAATAATGCTGAATTCCTCTGCTTTCTCCATTTCCGAAGACTTATTATTTTTGCTTTCAGACAGCATGACAACACCTCCGTTTCTGCCCGAGATGCACCGGACATTTTCGATAACCACCAGAACACCGTCTGATACTATTAACATACTGAAATACAGATTTTTCTTAAAAGACATACAGTATTCCCGTGAAAAATTGTCATGCTCTGACGAAAATTCCTCGTCTATACGACATTTTTCCGAGTGCCGGACAGATCTGTTATTGTTTCATATAATCCGCAGACCTGCCGAACAGCGAGAAAGGATATATAACATATTCCGCTTTGCCTGTTATGTACTCAAGAGGAATTATCTCCCCTACCAGAAGCTTTTCCGATGAAGTAAAATCTCCGTTCAGCAGTACATACCCTTCGGGAACTGTAAGGTCCGGTATTTTTTCCTTAAGCTCATCGTATGTAAAATAGCGTTTATCTTCAAACTGCACACAGTTAACGCTCTTTTCCCTGTCTGTTCCGATAACTATTTTCTGTCCGTGCAGAGCGATTATTTCTCCGGCAGAAATATTATTTTCGGTTTTAACGGATACAATATCGCCCTTCTGATAATTATCAGCCGAAGCAGTAACAACGCTGTAGGTCTGCAGTTTATCGTCAAGCTTCTTTGTAAATGTAACGACTCTGAAAAAGACAGTGAATACTACCGCAATAACAAAAATAAGTATAATAAACACAAGCAGCACTTCAAAAGCGCTTTTTGTCAGAGCATTTCCGTCTGCTGCCCTTTCGGTACGGTATCTTTTCGTTTTTCTTATCTCACTGTATTTCATCTGTGTCACACTCCCGTAAAAGTCTATTTCTGCGGCATCTGCGCTGCTGACATATATTCCGGCATAGTATCAGCCGCAGGAATAACTATCATATAATTAACTGTTGAAGTCTGTGATACGGATAACAAAAAAGGGACAAAAATGTCCCTTTTCCGAAAAGCTTATCTGATTTGTTCCTTGACCTTTGCAGCCTTTCCGACTCTGCTGCGGAGATAATAGAGCTTGCTTCTGCGAACACGGCCCTTTCTTACTACCTGAACAGCAACGACATTAGGAGAATGAACAGGGAAAACTCTCTCTACGCCAACGCCGTATGATAAGCGGCGAACAGTAAAGGTCTCAGCGATACCGCTGCCTCTGCGTGCGATAACTGTTCCCTCAAACATCTGAATTCTTTCTCTCTCGCCCTCACGAATGTTTACGCTGACCTTTACAGTGTCACCGATCTCAAACTTAGGGATGTTGTTTTCTTCCTTCATGGAAGCTGCTGCGATCATCTTAAGTGCGTCCATTTTTATTCCTCCTGTTATTTCAGACATTCTTGTTCACGCTGTACGGAACAGAGGACTGCCCGTTTCAAAGTACGGCTTTTGCCGGGCTCTGAACCCCACTACAAGCAGCGGTTTTCAAAGACTTTAATATTATAGCACATTATCTTTTAGTATGCAAGTGTTTTTTTACCGTTAAAAATACGTTTTTGTCAGGTTTTTCATGTCACTCGTTTGACAAGACTTTCAATGGTATGATATAATCGTATCACTCAACCGAAAAATACGGAGGTCTTATACATGGAAAAAAAGTCAAAGAACACAAAAGCGCTTGTATCTCTTTGCCTTGCGATAGCTGCAGCAGCATTACTTGTACTCGCCTGTATTCCTATGAAGGAGCTGAAAATCCTCGGTGAAGGTACAGACATTATGCTTTCCGGAGGTATAAATGTAATATTCTGTCTGGCAGGCTTTATAACGGGAATTGCTGCTCTGGTTGTCGGTATTATGGCTAAAAGGGCAGGAAAAGACAGCAAAGCTGCATTTGGAAAGATTCTGGGCATTATCTGTATTATCAGCTCTCTCTTCATCGGTGTAAGCGTATCTGCTATCGCACTTGTAAATGATTTTGCCAATGATCCCGAAAACAGTATTCTCGGCAAAAGCGTAAAAGACGCAGAAGGCAGAAAGCAGCTTCAGGATATTGTCGACCAGCTTGCTCATAGAAAGAAAGGCTGATTTTAAACAAGGAGCAAAGCTCCAACAAGCTCGCTTGATTGGAGCGAGCGACGCCGTCAACAGACGTCGGGGAGCTTTAGCTCCT
>CACXGH010000222.1 GCA_902767175.1 uncultured Ruminococcus sp. | reverse complement strand
TTATGTGATAAATTCCATATGAAATTCCATACGGATGTATTAAAATTCACTTGTTATAAGGGGAAAAACACGATGTGACAAGGGTTCGAATCCCTCACTCTCCGTACAGGGAGTAAGGCAGGAAAAGAATTTCTTGCCTTATTTTATTACCCGGAAATATCCGGGATCGGAACCCGAGAGGGTCTGAGCGTAAAAAACGCTCCGGTGGAGCGTTTTTAGCGAAGAACAGCGCAGCACGGCAGTGCAAGCCATCAAAGGCGAAGCCTTTGGTCGAATCCCTATATGAGTGAAACATCTGTTTCTTGTTATGAAAAGTGTATAGACTAAATCGACAGCAGAGGCAATCCGCCTCCTCGTTCTGCGAAATTTTCCGTTCAGATCTATTTAAAGTTTCCTATCGAAAATCAATATAAAGAACATATAATTAAAAAACAGACAGGTGATGAAAATGATCAGATTAAGACCATATAAAGCTTGTGATGCGAAAGAAATCGTATCATGGATAGGTGATGAGATAGCATTCAGAAAATGGTGTGCTGACAGATATGACAGCTATCCCATTACAGCAGATGATATGAACAGTCATTATATAGACATGGCGTATACTGACAGCTTTTATGAAATGACGGCATTTGATGAAACAGGCCTTATAGGACATATGATAATGCGTTTTACCGATGAGAGAAAATCCGTTCTTCGTTTTGGATTTATTATTGTTGATAATAAAAAGCGCGGAATGGGCTATGGTAAACAAATGCTTGAAACAGCAGTTAAGTATGCATTCGATATTCTCAAGGCGGAAAAAATCACGCTTGGAGTGTTTGAAAATAATGAAGCCGCATACCGCTGCTATAAATCGGTGGGGTTTTGCGATGTTACAACAGATGAGCCGGAGTTTTATCATATTTTTAACGAGAAATGGAAATGCCTTGAATTGGAACTTGTCCGCTGAATATTGCTTTCAAGTGTAAATGAAATTGTATTAAAGCGTTGAGTTCAATACTGTTTATTAACAGAACTATATGTTTATTCTGAGCTTATAAATACTCTGCGCAACAAAACCGTACAAATGCTGAAATTTAAGCGTTAGTGCGGTTTTTTTATCATTTTGAAAACATTATGCCACTATTTATAACATGAGATGTTAACATTAGTTGGTAGAAAAACGGTAAAACAGGTTGTATAATATACTCATAAGGAGGTGGTGAGCAATGAACGATAAACTCAGAAATCTTCGTATTAAAGCCAAAATGACACAGGAAGGGCTTGCAGAACGCATGAATGTATCAAGACAGTCCATTGCAAAATGGGAGAACGGGGACAGTGTGCCTGATATAATAAAATGCGGGGAGCTTGCTAAAATTTTTGACCTGAGCATAGAGGACATAGCAGACATTTTTACCGATACAGACGGCACAAAGGCATTCAAGCCCAAGAATAAATATATCTTCGGAAAATGTGTAATTACCAATAACACGATAGTCATTCCCGATGAAGCCCTGAAAGTATTCGGTCTGAAAAATGGTGATGAGCTTGTGCTGCTTGGCGATTCAGAGCAGGGACTTGGGTTGACCCCCATTACAACAATGAATGAATTTGTACAGGAGTTTGTAAATGCCCCGACATTGGGAGGAGTGAAGAATAATGAAAACAATTATTAAGCTTTCGGGTATCACAAAGAGATTCGGAGTAAAGACCGCCGTTAATAAGCTTGACCTTGAAATATATGAGGGTGAGCTTTTCGGACTTCTTGGTGTGAACGGAGCAGGAAAGACAACCACTATCCGTATGCTGACAGGACTTTCTGCCGTCACTGAGGGTGAAGCCGAGATAATGGGATATAATGTAAAGACTGACCTGCAGGAAATAAAGAAAATAACTAATATATCAACTCAGGAGACTGCTGTTGCAGGTAATCTTACGGTAAAGGAAAATCTTGAATTTATCGGCAATATATACGGTCTCAGCAAACAGGAGATAGAAAATAATATAGAAAGTGTATTTGAGTCATTGGAGCTTGGCGAGGTAAAAAATCAAAAGGCAAAGACACTCTCGGGCGGCTGGCAGAGGAGACTCAGTATTGCTATGGCGCTGATAACTGATCCTAAGATCATTTTCCTTGATGAGCCTACACTCGGACTTGATGTGCTTGCAAGGAGAGAGCTTTGGAATATAATCACAGGGCTTAAGGGCAAGGTTACGGTAATTCTCACAACTCATTATCTTGATGAGGTTGAGGCTTTGTGTGACAGAATAGCAATTATGGCTAAAGGACAGGTAAAAGCACTCGGAACTGCCGGTGAGCTGAAGAAGCTTGCAGGCAAAGAGAAGCTTGAAGATGCCTTTGTAGAGATAGTAGGAGGCGAAATAGAATGAGAGCAATGACATTTGCATCAAGGAACATAAAAGAAATACTCAGAGACCCCCTGAGCTATATTTTTTGTCTGGGACTGCCGATAGTAATGCTTATCGTCATGACTATTGTAGATTCCTCAATACCTGCATCCCCTGTAATACCTGAAGGTGTGCCGATACCCGAAGGCACTGCAATGACGCCGACAGTATTTCAGATACATAAGCTGACACCTGCCATTACGATATTCGGACTGACATTTTTAATGTTATTCTCATGTCTGAGGGTATCGTCGGACCGTTCAGGCGCATTTCTCACAAGATTGTATGCATCTCCCATGAAGGGAACTGATTATGTACTCGGCTACATCATTCCGTTCGGAATTATTGCCTTAGCACAGATAGTAATAACTTACATAGCAGGCGACATTATCGCATTAGCCACAGGCAAGGATGCATTCAATATTTTGTATATGCTGTTATCGGTAATATTGTTTATTCCGTCCGTACTGATGTTTCTTGGTTTCGGTATTCTTTTCGGAGTATTATTCAATGACAAAGCAGCACCGGGTATATGCTCTGCGATAATCACAGCAGTCGCACTTCTTGGCGGTATATGGATGGATGTTGACCAGATGGGCGGTATATGGCTTTCAATTTGCAATAAGCTCCCATTCTATTACAGTGTAAAGGCTGCACGAATGGCTCTTTCGGGAGATTTCGGCAATATGCTTATACCCCTGCTGATATGTTCACTTTCCGGTCTTGTGATCTTCGCACTTTCGGTTTTCGTTTTCGTCAAAAAAATGCAGTCGGACAAGAAATAATTCAGACTTCTTTATAACAAACTTAAGGCACGGTATTCTAATGACAGTATACCGTGCCTTATTATTGTTATAGGTTTTATACTATATAACACCAGTTTCCAAGTTTTAGAGAAATAAAAAAGCGAATTACTCGCCCAAAGGTGTAAAATGGTAAGTAACCACACAAACCGTTTGC
>CACXGH010000221.1 GCA_902767175.1 uncultured Ruminococcus sp. | reverse complement strand
CGCAGGAGCTAAAGCTCCCCGACATCTGTTGACGGCGTCGCTCGCTCCAATCAAGCGAGCTTGTTGGAGCTTTGCTCCTTGTTTAATGAATAATGTCGTAGAGGTTTACTATAAATTCGATAAGGTCTGCTTTTTCTTATCAAAAATAGTATTTCTCCTATTTTTCTTACCGGTAATATATGATAGTATTAATTTATCGGAAAAATAACGATTTTTCGTGGTTGTTTCTGTAAGAAACTGTTGTTTTTTCTGAATATCCATTTTTTCTTGCATTATTCATTGACATAGATGCCATTATTATGTAAAATAATAACAGAGGTGTCGGGGACATTTCAAAGTAATATCACTTTTGGGAGGTATATATATGGTACAGCAAAGAAATCTTGCAGTATGCGTAATCCTCAGCCTTGTTACTTTCGGTATATATGGCATTTATTGGTTTGTATGCATACACAATGACACAAAGACAGTTGCAGGTGATACAACCGATGTATCAGCAGGTGTGGCATTCCTTCTTACACTCGTTACCTGCGGTATTTACGGAATCTATTGGATATATAAGCGTGGAAAGTTTATCGAGCAGGCTTATAAGAACAGAGGTTTGCAGTCAAGTGATAACTCTGTTATCTACCTTATCCTTGCTATTGTAGGTCTTTCTATCGTTGCTTATATCCTTATTCAGCTTGAGCTTAACAAGCTTGCTGAAATGGGCTGATAAAAGCCGGTTTATGAAAAAAAGATTTTTTAAAACAATGAAGCCTATCGCCTTTATTCTGGCAATAGGCTTCATTTATTCAGTGTTTTATCGGATAGCAGGTTTCGGTATACCATGCCCTATAAGGGCAGCAACACATCTTTACTGTCCGGGCTGCGGTATTTCAAGAATGTTTGCGGCGTTGCTGAGTTGTGATATTCCTGCCGCATTTTCATACAACTGCGTAGTTTTCTGCCTTCTGCCGTTTTATACATTCGGATATATCATACATTGCTATTTGTATATAAGATACGGAAAAAGAGGTCTTAGTAAAGCGGAGGATATTTTTGTTATTATAACTTTGGCTATACTGCTTGTATTTGCATTTCTGCGGAACATATTCCCGATAGATATTCTTGTGCCATGATAATTGCAGTGTTTTATCTCCTATAATGACAGAATATACATATTTATTCCTGTGTATATTTACACCGTTTTTTTCTTATGGTATAATTACTCTTACGCAATCAACAGGAGGCGATGCGCTTGTTAACAATAAAAAATATCAAAAAAAAGTATGTTACGGGTGAGCTTACACAGACAGCTCTCGATGATATAAGCCTGAATTTCCGTGACAATGAATTTGTCGCAATTCTCGGACCGAGCGGCTCCGGAAAGACAACTCTTCTGAATGTAGTAGGAGGACTTGACCGCTATGACAGCGGAGACCTTATAATCAACGGTATTTCTACCAAGAAATATAAGGACAGGGATTGGGACTCCTACCGTAACCACACAATAGGCTTTGTATTTCAGAGCTATAACCTTATACCTCATCAGAACATTCTTTCAAATGTAGAGCTTGCGCTGACTATTTCGGGTGTCTCACGCTCCGAAAGAAAAAAGCGTGCAAAGGAGGCTCTTGAAAAGGTCGGACTCGGAGACCAGCTCCATAAAAGACCTAATCAGATGTCGGGCGGTCAGATGCAGAGAGTTGCTATTGCAAGAGCACTTGTCAACGATCCTGATATTCTTCTTGCAGATGAGCCGACAGGTGCTCTCGATTCTGAAACCAGCATTCAGGTAATGGAGCTGCTTAACGATGTTGCCAAGGACAGACTTGTAATTATGGTAACACATAATCCCGAGCTTGCGGATAAATATGCAACAAGAATAGTAAAGCTTAGTGACGGAAAAATAATCGGTGATTCCAATCCCTATGAGGTAGACCCCGACACACAGCCTGAGCCTGAGCATAAAAACATGGGCAAGTCCTCAATGTCCTTCCTTACCTCTTTGTCACTCAGTTTCAATAACCTGAGGACAAAAAAAGGCAGAACTATACTTACATCATTTGCAGGCTCTATAGGCATTATCGGCATAGCGCTTATTCAGGCACTATCCGCCGGAGTAAATGCGTATATATCCGATATACAGCGTGATACAATGTCGTCATATCCTATCACTATAGATGCCGAGACAATTGATATGAAGAGTATGATGAACATTGACGACTCCAAGGAGTCCGATACTGTAGACCATGACCTGAATGCGGTGTATTCCAACCCCAAGAGAATGCAGATGCTTGTTGATATGTCGTCTACAGTAACAAAAAATAATCTTACCGAGTTCAAGAAATACCTTGATAATAAAGACAGCGAGATACACAAGTATATAGGAGAAAACGGTATTGTATATTCATACGCTACAAAGTTTTCCATGTACTCATACGATGACAATAAATACCTTGTCAATGCGGACGGCAGCAATCTTGTCGATGATGAGCTTGAAAAAACAAGTATCGGCATGATGATGTCATACGGAAGCTCTGAGGCTTATACATCAGCCGCTGCTACAAATATGTTCGGCGG
>CACXGH010000220.1 GCA_902767175.1 uncultured Ruminococcus sp. | reverse complement strand
TCCGGTGGACACCTCTGCCGAAGGCAGAAGCACCGACCGAGCCGGCAGGCGAGACTCGGGGGACATCGACGCTTGTTATATTTAATCTAAAGAATATATGTGAACAATACATAAAAATCGTCTTTTTGCTCACTAAATTCTTGAAAAGTTGGTAAAATAGTGTTATAATTTAACAAAGAAAACTTTTGAGGTGATACCGATGTATTAAATATAAGAAGTTAACATAACAATCGAAAAAGCAGTACAAGGAGGGGATAACATAATGAATGTGAAAAACGCAAGCTGACTCTTATCCGCAATACTTGCTGCTTCAGTACTGAGTACAATGGCTGTTTCCGTTTCTGCTTATGATCTGAAAGGGAATGAAACGGAGGAGAAAAAAGTTTCAGAGGACTTTGTATTGCCGGATATCATTAATCCGAAGGAAGCAGAGGAGCTTGGGATAAAATCCCGAGCATACGACAAGGAAAGCAATCTTTATACCTTCGTATTTGACAACAACGACGGTACAAGTACCATGAAGGTATTCAACCACCCTGTAAAATATTATGACGAAAACGGAGACATCAAGGATATATCACTCAGACTTACCGAAACAAAGAACGGCAGTTATAAGACAGCCGACAACAGCATCATAACTACATTTCCTCAAAAATTGTCAGACGGAATCGATTTAGTATATGATGAAGTAAACGTAAGCATGAAGCCGTTAGTTGATGATAATATCATAGCAGAATGTGACGATACGCTCCGTAAAGTGTCGTATCAGGCGGACGAAAACACCTCATATGAATATCAGCTAACCTATTCGGGTTATAAAGAGGATATTGTTGTAAAGCAGTATACGGGACAAACCGAGTATGATTTCATATTATATACAAACGGTCTGACACTTCGCGAAGATGAAGGAACACTCCGGCTGCTTGACAGCAAAGGCGTATCGGCTGCAGAGATAGGAGATATAATAATCTATTCAGCCGATCATAAGAACAATACACTCGGAAGTATAACTTACGAAACCGTAAAGGAAAGCGAAGAGTACACATTACAGGTGCATATCAGTGATGATTATCTCAGAGACGAAAACACACTTTATCCGATAAAGATAGACCCATATATCTATGTGAATTATGCAGCTTCGGGTATTGACGGAATTAATGACTCAACGATCTGCAGCAATTATAATTCTTATGATAATGAAACAAATTATCTGTATGTCGGCAAACGTACTGTAAAGGGCAAATCAAGAGCACTCATGGGTTTTCACAATCTTGATCTTTCACCGATACATTCATCGTCCAATGTTACAGGAGCATACGTCGAGCTGAGTGATGTATTGCAGCAGAATGATTCAATGACCGTAATGTGCAAAATGTTCAACGGCTCATGGACACCGTCTACAGTAACGTGGTCTAATGTAAATCCGGCAGGCAACAGTTATACACTGCTTTCATCAAAGGAAATATCATACAGCAACGGTATCAGCCAGACAACAGCTCACAGATACAAATTCAATATCAAAACCGCTGTAATGCGCTGGGTCGATGCCAAGGATATTCCGGCAAGTTATGAAGCATTCAGACCTAACAGAGGGCTGATATTCCACACGACTTATGGTGTAGAAAACGGAGACACCGAGCAGTACAAAAAATTTGCTGCATATACAGGCACCTCACAAAGCCCGAGCCTGACGATCTTATTTAGTTATACTATCAATCGGAATGAATTTTTCACTAAATATGATCCGGTTAAGTATAATACCTCATATGCGTTAAACAATAATCCAACTGACCTTTACCGTTATCGTGCGAACTGTTATGGGTATGCCATGGGATTATTATATCATGACAAAGCAACTATTGCAGAAAATAGTTATACCAAGCAAATCCCAGGACAATTTTATTATGAAGAATTATATCACACATATAATGAAAGTACAGAAGCTTCCTTAATAAACTCTATTAGGGCTAATGTTATTCGAGATGCACAAACTATTAGCAGCGAAACGGATTGTGATTATTCCGTTACAGATTATAATTTACCAAGCGGTACTACTACTATACCACAATTGGGTGTGGAATCTCGTTTGATAGCAATGTTAGTTTATGTCGAGGATAATGGTACAGGATATTACAACAATGATTTTCATTTCTATATACAGAATAGTGACGGTACATGGTCACATAAGTCTGGATTTAAAAATGTTTCTAACTGTTCATTTCCCAATAGCCTAAACAACTCAAAGATATTAACTAATGATAATTTATTGACATACGCATTCAAAGATAAATATTCTAATTCTACAATGCTGAAATTTTTTGAAGTAACCAAGCGTCATTCACCTTTGCCTTACTTATATAATACACCATATGATTTTTTTGAAATCGATGTAGGGGATTATCTTGATAATCCTAACATTATAGATAACTCAATCAGCAATAGTGTTGCCAATATCGATTTTGCTAATGATGTGGATGTTTACTATCTGCAAAATACAACTAATAAACAATATAGAATAAGAGCATTTGAAGATCCTGATTTTGCAGTGAATTTTGATATGACTCTGAAACTTTGTTCGAGTACAGGTACAGTGCTTGCCACTTATTCCGATGAAACTCCTATTGATTTCTACTATAATCTTAGCGGAGGTAATCAGTATTATATTATTATTTATAATCATGCAATTGACAACACCGTTTACAATGCAGAAACTCCGCTTGAATACTTTTTATCAATTACTTAGGAGGGATAACTATGAAAAAGAGTAAAATTATAGCAATTATAGCTGCAATGTCATGTATGCTTTGCCTTACAGCCTGCTCAGGACAGAATAATGCTGCTGATAATAAAGACACCTCCTCGGCTTCGGTGACTAAGGATTCCGAAATAAAGGTAGACAATAAAGAAGAGTCTGAAGAGGAGATCAGCAGCAAAGCAGAGGAACAAAAGCCCGAGTCGGTGACTTCACCCGAACCTGAGCCTGCTCCCGAACCTGAGCCTGTTCCCGAGCCTGAGCTTGTGCCCGAGCCTGAGCCTGCTCCCGAACCCGAGCCTGCTCCCGAACCTGAGTCTGTGCCCGAACCCGAACCTGCTCCCGAGCCTGAACCTGCTCCCGAACCTGAGCCTGCAGATAAAAAAGACCCGAACGAAGGAAAGGTAAAAACTTCCGATGTTCATTTAGGCGGAGGTACCAACGATCCCAGATTTCTAAATGCAGAACAGAAACGCAAATATCAGGAATTAGTCAATTATGCCGCTGATTATGCAAAGCTGCATAAGGATATAGTGAGTTACACATCTCCATCTATCTTTGCATATCAATGTGAAGTTATTTCGGGTGGATGTAAAGCCAATATGCGAAAGCTGCAAATAGACGAGCTTAAAGAATTAATGAGTGCTTATATAGATAAGAGCAAGGTTGAGGCAGCTCCAAAAGATCAAATATCACACAGTTATGTCATAGGCAATAATAATGAGAGTTATTCTACTATATACGGACAGATACGCCATAAAATATTAAATGAACTACAAGCAATAGAAGATGTATCGAATTATATGTGTTTATATTATGCATATTGGCCTGATGCAGACACCTTGAAAGAAAGAAAAGAAGAAATTCTTATTCCTTATTATGAAGTAATGATGGATGCACCTTTCCGCTATCGTACCTTTGATGATGACGGTAACCTTATAAGCGATGAGATCATATTTGATCCGTGTAATAATATCTGCAACTTCTGATACTCCCCGATAAAACCAATCCCAAACGCAGACAAGCAGCGTGAACATTCTCACGCTGCTTGATTGTGCATTATTACTTAGGAGGGATAAATATGAAAAAGAGTAAAATTATAGCAATTATAGCCGCAATGTCGTGTACGCTGTGCCTTACAGCCTGCTCAGGACAGAATAACGCTGCTGATAATAAAGACACCTCCTCGGCTTCGGTGACTAAGGATTCCGAAATAAAAGTAGACAATAAAGAAGAGTCTAAAGAGGAGATCAGCAGCAAAGCAGAGGAACAAAAGCCCGAGTCGGTGACTTCACCCGAACCTGAGCCTGAATCTGAACCTGAGCCTGCTCCCGAACCCGAGCCTGTGCCCGAGCCTGAGCCTGCTCCCGAGCCTGAGCCTGCTCCCGAACCTGAGTCTGTTCCCGAGCCTGAGCTTGAATCCGAAGCTACACCTCAGACCGATATAAATTGGAAAGCCATTAATGATAGCAAGCCTGCTGGAAACGATGCATGGATAGAAGAAACTACAGCCGAACCTAACAATCAACAAAAGGCAGAAATTGATGAAATGAACAAGCGTTTCCGTGAATATGTTGCAGATAAACCAGATTTATCTAAATATAAAGACATAAATAATCAGTTTTATTATCAAGAAATGAAAATAATAGGTGCCTGTAAGCCTGATATCAGAAAACTTCAGATTGATGAATTAAAACAATATCTAAGAACACATATAGATAAAAAATACTTAATAAACAATACCTTTACGGAAGATTTACATAGTAAAAGTACCCAAGATGTGATAGCTCGGTTAAAAGAGGATATGAGCGAGTGGCTGTTTCAACATCAAGGAGCGCCTGATTATATAAACTATAGTTCTGAACTGCAAAGCTATAAAGTGTATTGGTCAAATGCAAATGAAATTGCTGATATGAGAGAAGAAATCTATATAGGTGATACTTTTCCATATGGCGGCATGATCATTTATTGCACATACGATGAAAGTGGAAAACTTATTAATAGAGAAACAATATATGATCCTTTTAATAAGATTTATAACTTCTGATACCACTCCCCGATAAACCAATCCCAAACGCAGACAAGCAGCGTGAACTTTCTCACGCTGCTTGATTGTGCATTATTACTTAGGAGGGATAACTATGAAAAAGAGTAAAATTATATCTATTATAGCTGCAATGTTGTGTATTCTGTGTTTGAACGCTTGTTCGGGTACTAATAATTCGGGTCAAAACGATGATACAAATAATATACTGCAAAGCGAAGATAAAACATCAATTGAGGAGACCTCTGAAAAGTCATCAACAACCAAAGTAGAACTTACAAGTGATACAAAAATTCAAGGCAACGACGTATTCGTATCAGATGAAGAACATGATCCCAGCGTATATACAGACGCTCAAAAAGCAGAATATAAGAAGAAAGTCCTCGATGTCGCCTATAAGTACGATAGGGCACATCCAAATTCACACTACTTTAGCGGTCCTCCTGAGTATTTATATCAAGAAATGCTTATTAGGGGTTTAGCAAAACCAAATATGAAAAAACTGCAGTTAGATGAATTAAAAGAATATTTCAGAACTCATTATGACAATGAGAAAGGTTTAGATGAATATTATCGTGAATTTACAGACAGCAATGGGAAAAAGTTCATGGGATATAATTCTGACGAACTCGATGAATTCAGAAACAAATTTGCGGAGTGGCTGAAAGATAAGCAAGCTATAGCGGATATACATGGTTACTTACAGAATTATAATGTGTACTGGTGCGATGCGGATACTCTTACAGAAAGAAGAGAAGAAATATTACTGCCAATAACAAATTGGATAGATTGCAGGGTGCGTTATCGTACTTTTGATGAAAACGGAACCATGGTAAATGAAGAGGTAATCATTGATATACCTAATCACATTTATAACTTCTGATACCAATCCCCTATAAAACCAATCCCAAACGCAGACAAGCAGCGTGAACTTTCTCACGCTGCTTGTTTTATTTGTTATGACAATGATCCGACATTCCGTTACCTGAGATATGTCCCTATAATATCAAGATGAGAGTATGGTGCAGGCTTTTCAATGTCCTCGGCTCTCAGCTCTGTCTGATAAAGCTCTTTCAGCATTGATACATTCATCTCACCCTTATACTCGGAGTTCTTTACAAGCAGACCGAAACCGCCCAGCAGAGCCGCTTTTCTGACGTTTCCGGAATTGCCCGGTTCAAGCTCCCCGGGTGTTATTACTCTCGTCATTTCAAGATCGTTTCCGTCAGCGTCTTTGTAATGTATCTCAACATAGGCTATCTCATTGCCGCTGTCCTTCGTTGTTACATCTACATACCTGCTCTTGTACTTCTGTTCTGCCGCTCCTCTTGTAAACTCTATCAGAGCCGCCACCTCATGCTCGGAGCCTATACCGTCAGCAGCCTTTTCTGTGTCGTAAAACTCCTCTTTCGTAAGCTGCCTTGCGTCATATCCGATAAGTCTGTACTTACTTACATACTTCGGGTTGAACTGCACCGATATCTTTACGTCCTTAGCTACAGTAATAAGATTTGATTCAAGCTTCTTCCACAGATTTTCCTTTATTGCGTACGGGTTGGAAACAAACGTATAGTTGCCGTTTCCGTTCTGTGCAAGAGTCTCCATTTTGTCGTCCTTGAAATTATGCATACCATAGCCCACGATAGAAAGATAAATCCCCGTTTTACGCTTATCATAGATAAAGTCCTTCAATTGACCCTTGCCCGTAACGCCAAAATTGAAATCACCGTCTGTAAATATAAACACACGGTTATTCTTATCCTCGGCAAAGTTCTCACCTATCAGTTTATATGCATCTTCAAGTCCCTTGCTGCCGTAAGTGCAGCCGCCTATACCGTCTATCGAAAGAATAATATCAACTAACTTATCCATATCACCGCATTCAGCCTTTTCGGCAACATTTACGGTTACATCGCTGTATGCAATTACAGAAACGATATCGCCCTTTTTAAGCTTGCTCATTATCGCAGCCAGCGACATCTGCACAAGTATCCATTCATCTGCCATACTTCCCGAAACATCAATAAGCAGTGCAAGGTTATGCTTTACATCAGCATCCGCCTTTTTGCCCTTTATCCCAAGGAAGAATAGCTCCGCACCCTCGTTCCACGGACATCTTCCGCCTTCTGCAGTTATTTCAAAAAGCTCATCATCCTTGGGCTTTTTCAGGTCATATCCGTAGGAGTTTATTATCTCCTCAATTCTTACAAAATCAGGGTTTACATTATTGCCTGTCTTTATACGGTCGCTCAGATATGCCCACGAAGCAGTATTGACATTTGCAGAAAAGATAAGCTGTGAATCGTCCATAGGACTGTGTGTTTCGTTTTCCTTGGGTGCTTCTGTCTCGGCAGTGTTGAATTCACTGTTCATCATCTGATTCATTGCTGCCATATTCATACCCATTCCGCCGGATACCGCAGCCATATTTGCCGCACTCATTGAAGCGGACATACCCATCATAGCAGGCATTGACGGCAAAGGTGCAGGCATTCCGGCGTCCCTCATTACAGCTCCGCTCTTTTTCCGTGCTCCTGCACCCCTGAAAGCATTCGCTATTGATTCTAACGGATGAAATCCGCCCTTAGTCTGAGGAGCAGCAGCGCCGTCCTCACCATCCTCAACATCCTCGATCTCAGGATATTCCCTGCGTCTCGGGAACACCCACCTTCCGGAATTATATGCATCTTCTGAAATTCTGATTTCCGCCCCGAAACAGCTTTTGCAAAGCTTTTCCGTCTGCTGTTCATTATATCCCAGCTCCAGATAAAACTTTCTCATCTGCTCGTACGTTTCCTTCTTCATTTTGTAGTATTCCGTATAACCTTTGTTTCTCATATTGCACCTCCTGTTATTTCGGTCAGCAGACCGTTCTGTTACTAAAATAGTACCACATTTTTCTTATTAAGTAAACTTATTTTCATTTGATTTTCCTCGCATTTTTTCCTCTTTTTCTGCCAATAGATCAATAATTAAAAAATATCTCAGATAATGCGACCAAACATGATATAATACGATATATAATATGGAGACCGTTTTAAGGAGGGAATAAGATGGACGACGGACAAATAGTACAGCTTTATTTTGACAGAGATGAAAGGGCGCTTAGTCTAACTGCCAAAAAATACGGAGCTTACTGCTATGCTGTTGCGTTTGGTATATTAAACAGCGAAGAAGACTCCAAAGAAAGCGTCAATGATACATATCTTGAAGCATGGAACAGAATACCGCCGCATAAGCCGAATATTCTGAAAATATTTTTAGGCAGGCTTACAAGGTGTATTTCTATCGACAAGTGGCGAAAGAAAACAGCCGGAAAAAGAGGAGGCGGAGAAATACACGAGGTTCTCGACGAGCTTTCGGAATGCGTATCGGCAAGCGGAAATCCCGCAAGCGAAACAGAAAAGAAGCTGTTGGACGAAACCGTGAATTCCTTTGTAAAAGGGCTTAAAAGCACTGAGCAGAAAGTGTTTCTGTGCCGTTATTGGTATGCACAGCCGATAAAGCAGATAGCTGCCGAAAACAGCTTTTCCGAAAGCAAGGTCAAGACTATGCTGATGAGGACAAGACAAAAACTTCAGGAAATATTAAAAAAGGAAGGATTATTATGACAGAATTTGATTTATTTGACAGCATCGGAAATGTTGACGATGAGTTAGCAGAAAAAGCAAAACAGCCAAAAAGCTCATATAAGAAAACCATACTTATGATAAGCTCTCTTGCAGCCTGTACAGTATTTGCCTGCGTGGGTCTTATTCTTATGCAGAGCAATAAAGGGAGCGTCAAAGTTGCGGAATTATCCTCCGCTGCAGCGGCTTCTCAGCCCGATATGATAGCTATAGACAGCAGACATTCAAGCAGAAATGACAGCGGCTCTTCTGCTTATCATTCAGAATATTCAGAAGGCACTCCGAAAAACGAAAGCTCCACAGGCAGCATTTACGCTGCTTCATCAAAAGCGGACGAAAGCAGCTCTGAAAGCGGCAGTAATGATAATAACAGCTCATCGGCTTATATATCTGAAATATCCGGACAGCATTATGATTCCGTAACGTCCCTGCCGGACAGTGAGACAGGCTTTGAATATAAATCCTCCGTCACTGTGACAGAATCAATCAGCGAACACGAGTCATCTGCATATGCAGCGGAATCAAATATAAAATATGAGTCTTATGACCCGAGTGATGAGCCGAGCTGTGACAGCCCTTACGAAGAATCAAGCTATTATGAATTGCCTGAAGCTCAGCCTGTTGAGATTTATTATTCGGACAACGGAGAGCTGAAAAAGAAAACCGTTAATATCGTAAGAGACGAGGAAAAAGCTTATGAATTATGGAGAGTTGAAAATCATATCGGTGACGAAGTCAAATTTCTTTATTCATTATATGAGGTTGACGGTGAAAGAATAAGCGACCCGCATTTTGACTTGGAAAAAGCGGCTGCCCCCGGTCACGAAAAAACTCTTACTAATGTTGTATTTATTACCGAGAATTTTCAGGATTACTACTCCCGTCCCGATAAGGAAATTCTGCTGAAATCGCTTGAGCTTACAATACTCGGTGCGTGTACATATACACCCGATGAATACAGGCTTGAATTATGGCAGGAAAATAAACCGATATCACTTATAGCCTCCGATATATATTACTCCGAGAACGGACGGATAGAAAAATCTCATCTGTATATTGATTCTGATACTGATGAATTATTTGAAACATGGAAAATTCAAAACCATATAGGTGACGAAGTCAAATTCATTGTTTCATTATATGAGCTGGACGGAGAGCGTTTGGGCGATCCGCATTACAGTTTTTCTTTTACCTATTATGCTGTACAGAAGTTAGAAGAAGCGATGTCCTCCGGCCATGAAAAGCCGCTTATTTATACTGTTTATGTCTCGGAGAATTTTAAAAACTATTATACACGTCCCGATAAGGAGCTTTTGCTGAAATCGCTTGAAATGACAATGCTCGGTGCGTGCCCGTATGCACCCGATGAGTACAGACTTGAATTGTGGGACGGAACACAGCCGATTGATTTTGTACCAGATAAAGCTTATAATGAAGAAGAATAAAACAATTACAACGATCAGGGAGAAATACTTGAATGAAGGTACTTGTAAATGCAATAAAAAAATATTATTCATTATTTTTGCCGCCTTTACTGACATTAATCGTCATGGAGTTTGTGTTTATCAACAACAACATGTACCCTTTTGGAAACGGAAGTATTGCATGGTGCGATATGAATCAGCAGGGTATTCCTCTGCTTATGGACTTTAAGGATATTCTAAGCGGTAAGGACGGTCTGTTTTTCAATATGCATAATGCAGGCGGCATGAACCTTTGGGGTGTGTTCTGCTTTTTCCTTTCTAACCCGTTTTCACTGCTTGCCGCTTTTGTCCCGAAGGAAAGCATGATCTGTTTTGTAAATATCATTGTAATACTGAAAATAGCATTATCCTCCTTTACTGCAGCCTTATATTTCAGATGCCGGCGTAAAGGTACGGGCAGTGCCTCTGTTCCTCTCAGCATTATGTACGCTTTTTGCGGCTATGGTATGCTTTTCTATCAGAATATAATGTGGCTTGATACCATGTATCTGTTTCCTGTTCTTATGATAGGGCTTGAAAAGCTGACAAGGGAAAGAAAAAACATTCTATATATCATTTTTCTTTCTGCTGTTGCCGTCACGAATTATTATCTTTGCTATATGGTGGCTGTGTTTATTATGCTGTATATGGCGGTTTATTTTATTGCAGCACGAAATTCAGAGTATCGCCGTGAGGTATGTGTAAAATTCCTTACAGGCACTCTTATTTCCGTCCTGATATCAGCCGTAATATGGCTTCCGAGTCTTATACAGGTCATGTCGTCAGGCAGACTGAAATCCGTTTCGGATAAATTAAATGAAACAAAATTCCTTACAAGCTACGACACCGTTCTGCCGTTATTATTCTGTACAGGATTTATTCTTGCTGTACTTATTGCAGAAATACTGCGCCGTGGGAAAATCTCCAAAGCTCAGAGAAACTCTCTGATTTTATTCTTACTTACTCTTGTTCCGTTTTTTATAGAGCCTGTCAATCTGATGTGGCACACGGGCAATTACATGGCATTTCCTGCCCGATACGGCTTTATTACGGTATTCACGGGTCTTATATGCTGCGCTGATTTTCTTACGAATATAAATGACGGCAGCACAGCTATAAAATCCAGAATTCAATACATATTGATATCCGTACCTTTTCTGATAATCTGCCTGTATTATTTTTTCTCCAAAAAGCTGATAGACAAGGATTTTGATACATTGACAAAATACACCTCGGGTTTATGGGGAAACAAAGATTCTCTTGACGGATTGGCAAGACTGTTTATTATGGCAGCGGTTTGTTATCTGATAATATTGCTATTTTTTTACAAACGGTGGATCATCAAGCAGGCATTTACTTTAATGCTAATTGCCATGTGCTGTGTAGAGGGAATGAACAGCATAAAGCTATATATGGTAAGTCCTGCAATAAACAACCCTAAGCGAACAGAGGATTTTATTTCAATAACAGAAATGAGCGATAAGATACAGGATAATGACTTCTATAGGGTAAAGACTGACGTAAAAAACGCCAATTATAATATGACAGGAGCGCTGGGCTATCCTTCGTTAAGTCATTACACATCTCTCACAGACTATAATTTTATGAAAATGCAGCGGCTGTCAGGCTACAGTACGGTATGGATGAAAGCAGGAAGCAACGGAGGTACCGAGCTTACCGATGCTATTTATGCCTTCAGATATATCATTAAAGAAAAGAAAGAAACAGATGACACTGTTTTCTCAAACGGAAGGTATTGTATTGACGAGCTGCCCCTGTATTCAGGCTTAGGCATTCTGAGCGGGAATGATTTTTCGGATTATGAGAATATACCTGACGATTTGACAAGGGCTGAAGTACAGCAGTATCTGTTTGAAAAGATATTCAATACAGACAAAAAGCTTATAACGGAATATGACTACGATTACAGACAAACCAGCAACATCTCATTCACCGACAACAAGTATGAATTATCCAAATCTGCCGATGTGATATATAATATTTATGTATCGGGGCGGCAGAGCATTTATTTTGACTGCTATGATAAATTCTCAAATGATCTATCGGAAGAATACTTTGACAGTCTGAGCATAAGAGTCAACCATAAAACTGTCAAGAGCAATTTTCCTGCAAGCGATAACAACGGTCTGTTAAAGCTTGGAGAATTTGAGGACGAGATAGTTACGGTAGATATCAGTGCCAATAAAAAAATAAGCTGTTACAGCTTTGGAGTATTCGGGCTTGACCTTAAGCTTTTATCAGACACGATAAAACAAACAGCAAACGCAGACCTACAGTATGACGGACATAAGATAACCGGAACTGTACACACCGACAAATCACAGACCTGTCTGTTGTCCATTCCGTACAACGAAGGTCTTATAATAAAGGTAAACGGAAGCTCTGTACCTGTCAAAAGGGTTTTCTCCGATCTCACAGCCTTTGAGCTTAACGAAGGAGAAAACCATATTGAAGTATTCATACTGCCCAAAGGTTTTATAGCAGGCATTATTCTTACCGTAACAGGTATTATTTTGCTTTTCCTGTACATCAGGTTTCGTCACAAAATACACATACACAAAATATCAGCAGCCATTATTGAAATAGCTGTCGGCTTCACCGCCGTCTGCACTGTTATGTTGATATACCTGTTCCCTGTAATTATGAATTTATTTTAGCCTTATGTAATAATATGATTGTTACGAACAGAACAGAGCATATCTGCAAAAATCCGTTATTCGGAAATGCAGATATGCTCTGTTTTTATTTCATTATTGATAATCTATAACAAATCAGCCACTCACCGTTTCCGGTGAATGGCTTAAAATTTGTTAGTTACTTGTTAGTTATGTGTTAGTTACCGTCTGGAATCCACCGTATTTCAGGCAAATCCAAAACGATAAAAACCGCATAAACACTGTATTTCTGATAACTGCCGAAAGGCTCTGATTATCTCTTTGAGGACTAACAGGCATTTTTTCTGCTGTTTTCTATTATAGCGTAATTTATCAAAAAGTCAAGGTTTTATCAGCATTTCAGAGACTTTTGTTTTTTCTGCTTTTTGTGTTGTTTCCTGTCTTGATGTAACTTTTCACACCAATTTCACACCAAAAATGCACCAACAAAACAAGCGATAATGAAAAGGATCGCATTTCAAATTACACCCTTATCAGCTCAAATTTGGATTGATATATCATAGCGTTCAGAAACGCCATATAAGCCCCTGCAAGGCGTTATTTGATAAATAGGGTAATTATACCACTAAGGCATAGAAAACGCTTAAGGCATAGAAAACGCTGTAAACGCCCTCAGAGACGCTTACAGCGGCATCATAATATACAGTTAGTATAATCACGAATAGTTATACAGATTGCAATAATATCAAGTCATCACATTTCGCTTATTGCCTGTTCCGTCAGAGTATCAAAAAATCCGATCATCGCAGGATTTTGTTGACACCTACTAACGACCTTAGAAACATAGTCGAATTTCTGTACCGCCGAATGCAGCTCGCAATTTTCATACCCTTTTGCACTATCAACTACCGACTTCAAAGCAGCTACATCAGGCGAATGCGCCTCTGTCGTTTCAAGCCTTTTCTCTGCGTATTTGCTGACATAGCGTCGCGTCGTGACGCTTTCCGCCTTTTCATAAAGTCCTGCAAGCTCGCCAGCACTGCATACGCCCGAGTCAAGCAAAGCAACAACCCCTCTGTCTAAATCGTCCGGATTGAGAGCACACGCAGCCCTCACTTCATGAACCAATTCAGAACGAATGTTCTTTATTTCGTTGTTGAGATTTCCGACGCCGTTTTTAGCTGCCTCCAGCGATTTTTTCGCTTCTTCAAGTTTCAGCTCCGCTGACAGCTTTTCGCTTTTGTTTCCTGTTTTTCGTGTTGCATTAAACTCTCTTTTCGCTTCCTCAACTGCCGTCTCTGCGTTTCTCAAAACAGTAAAGTGATTTTTTACCAGTTCGTTGAGCCGCTGCCCAAAATCCTTGAAACTTTTCATTTATATAATCATCCTTTCTTTATACAATAAGCCCCTGAATCAGCCGCAAAAGCGGCTCGTCTTTCGCATTAACGCCTACAACCGCCGGATGGTCGGGACTTTTAATCAAAAGCGGAATTACCTCCGGCAAGGCAAGCAGAACGCTTGTTCCGTCTGAAAAAGTAACTTCCGCAGGCTCACCCCGTGAAGCTCTCAGTTGTTCGAGTCGCTCCAAGCGTTTTGAAATACTCATTTTTTCACCCCTTTTCACATTGTGTTTCAAGTTTCTGAATGCGTCCCAAAATATCGGAGAATTCGCAGTATCTCAGTGTTTGCCGCAAAACAGCATCAGCGGCGTTCGCTCGTGTTTGCGGACTGACTTCTCTATCGATCATTATGTTGTTGAGAACTGTTACCGCTGTTGTTAACCGCGTTTTTAGAAAATCAGCAGTTTCTGTCAAAAGCTCGTCTTTCAATGCTTGATACCGTTTAGAAAAATCAGGTTTTGCAAGTCGCGACCGAATAACTGTTTCGCTACAGGACAGCATTTTTGCAGCTCGTCGGATACTGCCTGTTGTCAACAAAGCAGATAAAACCTGTTCGTCATTAAGTTTCATTCTCATCACCCTTTATTTGTAGTGCTTTTCTGCTTTTTTCAAAGCGTTGTCAAGTTTTTCCGCTTCGTCCACTGTCAGCAGCTCGCCGCTCGCAAACCGCAAAAAACTGTTTGCCGACGAAACGCTATCAAAAACAGCAACCGGCTTTGCTGATCTTGAAAAGTCATAAACACCAAAGCGGAGCGGCTCGTTTTCGTTTTTGGAACGAAAAATTTTTACTGAATGCACAATAATCACCTCACTCCCCACCAAGTATTTTGTCGATAATGGCCAGCTTAGCCTTTGCTTCCGTCAATCGGTTTTGTTTTTTGTTGCTGATAAAAACCGCCTTCGGAGCACGCTCACGAATTCGACTATACAGCCTCGCTATTTCCTGACTGCTCGGATTGTCGATCTGCGATATCGTCAAGTTGGTGGTCACGATCAGCGGACGCTGTAAGAGGTAAATATCGTCAACGATGCAAAATGCTGTATCAAGGTCCGCTTTGTTCAACCTTTCACTGCCTACGTCATCAAGCACAAACAGACGGTACATTTTCAGGTCGATAAGTTCCTCGCCGCAATATTTTGCCGCTTGCCTGTTGTCCACAAGATCACGCAGGCTTGTAAACAAAACCGGAATATTGCGCTTAATCAGGGCATTTGCGATACATCCGGCAAAGAATGATTTTCCGCCGCCTACATCGCCGCAAAAAAGCAAGCCCGTGCTGAGAGCTTCAAACTCTGCAAAATGTCGCACAAATTGACAGCATAGCTTTGTTGTCTCAATATTTCGCTTGTCGTCGCTGTCAAAAGTATATCCTTTGAACGCTTCTGATTTTATACCCATGTCAAGCTGCTTCTGCCGCTGTCGCCTGTCGTGTTCAGCAAGTGCGGTTTTTTCCCTTGCGTCAGCTTCACGCTCACAGCGGCAAGCACGAAAAGCAACGATTTTCTTGTGTGCAAAGTAGACATCCACAACCTGCTGTTTAGGCTCGCTGCATTTCCCACAGCGGAGCAGCCCTGTTTCATCGTCCGTGAAGTCGCCCTCGTTTCGTATAACCGCCGCTCGTTTTGCGATTTTCTCAAACAAAACTGTATACATTTAATCCTCACCCATTTCGTAGTCGATAATGTAACCTTGTCCAGTATTTACATTTTGTGACTTATTGTCATAGTTGCCCTCAATGATCTTGATAAGGTTCTGCGGCTTGAATATCCAATCAAATGAACACCCGCTCCAGTTGCCCGTTCTGCCTGTCAGAAAATCGGACTCCTCAATCTTTTGAAAAAAGCTCGAAAAGTCGCCGTGTAGTTCCTTGGCAGCTGCCTTGATTCGTTGCTTCCTGTTTGCGGTCAACTTTTCGACTCGCGGTAATGAGACGCAAATCGAATTGAAAAGTACGATGATTTCTTGATAGTTGAGCGCGCTCTCGTCAGCGCAAGATGACAAGAGAGTATTATCATTTACATAATCAGTAACATTATCAGTAACATTATCGGGTTTTTTGGGTTTTTCAGAAAACCGTTCGGTTTTTTCGGTTTCGTTGGGTTTCATTGTTTTTTTAGGTCTGCCACCTTGCTGTCCGTTCTCTCGGTTTGCCTGACATCTCGCTTCATACGCTTCTCGATCTCGGTCAAGCTGATTTTTGACGAATGAAAAGCACATTTTCAGCGCCGCATCTTTCAGTTCCGGCAGCTCTCCCGTTGACTCATACGCAAAAATCGCGCGGATAAGTTTTCCCAGTTGTTCGTCTGTCAGAAGCTCAAAGTGTTGCTGATAGTCAAGATACATTACGAAAGATTTCTTTTTTTCGGTCATCAGGATTTAACCTCACCCAAATATGCAAGCAGGCTGTTTTTGTTCAGCAGATATTTCGTGCCGCTTCGAACAAACTTTATTTGCCCCTGCATACAAAGACTTCTCAGAAAGTAATAACTGCAACCTGTGAGTTCAGCCGCCTGTTTTAGTGTTATCATCATCGCATTTCACCTCGCTTTCAATCACTGCCGCTTTTTTCTCCCAATATCGGCGCCGATATTCTCTCATCTTGTCAGCGTTCTTTTTTCTCCACGCCCTCAAATACGCTGCCTGTGCCTTTTTGGCACTCTCTGATTGTACTGTCAATTCAATCATTCCTTTCTCTTTTTGTATTTCTGAAAGTTTAACTTTCTAAAAATATTATATCCCGATTATATTGACAATGCAAGTGAAAAGTGATAGAATAATAAAAATGAAAGTAATAGTTTAAGGAGGTTATCATATTGAACCATTCTGAAAGTGTAATTGATAATTACAACAAACCTTTTGCTGTTCGTTTTCGTGAATTGTGCAAAGATACTACCACAGCGGCAATGTTAAGAGAATTTTTGGGTGTAACAAGTCAGACTATTTCACAGTTCAAACTTGGTACTACATTACCAAAAACAGAAAATCTTATAAGAATAGCGGATTTTTTCAATGTATCTGTTGATTTTTTACTTGGGAGAACTAACACAGCAAGTCAAGACGTTACCATTCAAACAGTATGCAGTAAAACAGGATTATCACAGACAGCAGTTGAAAGGCTTGCTGTGTGGACGTCTGCGGACGATAGGCGCAAACTTTGGAGCGGCTACATTTCAGAAATAATCGAACATGACAGCTTTGAATATCTGCTCTCGCGTTTAGGCAACTATCTGATTGCCTCAAAGGTTGAGTCTTTAGCTTTAAAAGCAGGTGACAAAAAAGACACAGAGGAGTCATTAAACGAGGAAATGGCTTGTTTGTATGCGATAACAAAAACAATGGCGGATATAATTGAAGACATGGGCGCTCAAAGGAGGTTACAACTATGGCAAACACAAAAATAACAAGCACAAAGCAGCGAACTGTATCGACAGGCATAGTAGAAAGAAACGGCTCATATCGTTTTGTTGTTGCTCTTGGCATAGATGTAAACGGTAAACAGATCAGAAAAACAAAAACTTGGC
>CACXGH010000219.1 GCA_902767175.1 uncultured Ruminococcus sp. | reverse complement strand
GTGATACGGGTCTCGGTGTTATAGGAAAGGTAGTCCGTACCTCTATAGAAGAGAAACATCTCAAAGACGGAAAGGTCGATATTGATTCGGTTGAAGCAATCGCTTTCGATCCCTATACTCACGGCTATTATAAGGTGGGCGGCAGAGTAGGCGATGCTTTTAAAGACGGTTTAAAGATCCGATAAAACGTAATTATATCAAAAATCAGGACCACCCTCAGAATGGGTGGTCCTTTACTGTCACTGTAAGGTATTAATGCCGACCGGCGCCTGCAAGCGTATTTAATGGATCGCCTTGCTTACCGCTTTTTCTGACTGACGCTGAAACGGTTTATTTTTTGTTTCTGTTTTCCGGCTCACCTGTAAAGAGGTTCGTATTCTTATATGCCGTATCAACAAAGTACTTTTCATTACTTTCTGAAATCAGTTTTAAGCTTATCATTCATGGATCTGAGCTTTTTTTTCATAGCATTATACTGACTGAACCATATACCAGCATATATAAACAATAATATGGCAAAATAAACGATAACACCAATGATGTTATGAGGGAACCAATGCATAAGATATGCAATAGGGAATGTTGTCAATGATACTATTGAGCAGTGAACGGCAGTCTGCTTTAAAAGGCTCCAATTATCAAGCTCCCATATCACAGAGGAGCCTGCGAAAACAGCACCGTAAATGAGCGAACATATCATCTGGACAATTACTGCATTAAGCTCACCTCCGCATACTTTTATAAGCTCGTGTGCAGCAGGATAATAAACACCTTTATTTATGCACAGTGAAACAATAATTGTAATTATATAGCTTATTGTAAGTCCTATTGGTGCACCGAAGAGACAACGAATAATTAATTTCTTTTTCATAATAATTCCTCCTATATACCTAAAATCTGTTTTATCTTTTTTACATATCTTCTTGAAACATATGTAACAGTACCGTCTGTCATTGATACGCATATCGTACCCGATAAGCTCATATCAAACTTCTTTACTTTTTTCAGATTAACAAGCTCCGAGTTTGATATTCTTACAAAATCATATACGCCAAGCTTTTCCTCGGCTTCATATAATCTGAGCCTGAGATAGTATTCCTTGTCATTAATTACAGCAATTGTTTTGCCGTCACAGGCATAAATACGGAATATATCATGAGGAGATATTACCTCAGCGGCATCATCACGGAAGCCTGCAAGCATCTCAGGTGTATTTTCCGATAAAATGTTTATCGCCCTGTTTATCGAATCCGTCATTCTATCGGTTATGATTATTACCTTCGGATCTGTACAGCCTTCTTCTATCTTTAGTTCTATCTGCATTCTCATTACCTCCTGAACTGATTACAGTATAGCATTTATTTCTTAAGCCGTCTATTGATTTTAGATAAGTGGTCGTTTTTCGGGCATAGACGGCAAAAACAGGCTCACTCTTTTGCGGTTATCCAAAAGCAGTGAACCTGTATTTTTTAGTAATATACTATTGTTATCCGGTTTTCTGTCAAGGTCCGGTTATTTTTCAGCGAAAAGCCCGCAGGTAAAAAACTCTGTAATTATTTTACTGCACTTCAAAACACTAAGCAGAAGAATTATTTCTTATTGCCAAAGTGCTGCTTACGCTGTTATCTGTTCAGCAGCCATATCCCGAGATTAAGATATGCTGCAAAGCTCAGCCAGAGAAGGTAAAATATCTGCAGCAGGCCTGCAAGCTTATTTATTCTGTAGAACAGAATAATCATTACAAGTACCGCTATCCACAGCAATATAAGCCAGATGAATGCAAACAGGTAAAGCCTGAAGCCGAAAAACAGAACGCACCACCAGAAATTCATTGTAAGCTGCAGCGTATAAACAAATATTGCCCTCGGCATTTTACTGCTGCCTGAGTCGTATATCACCGCAGCACCATAAGCCATCAGTATGAAAAGAATACTCCAGACAACAGGGAAGAGCCAGGACGGAGGTGTAAGTGCAGGATGCTTTACAGCTTCATAATACGACATTCCTGCATAGGTAACAATACCTCCTCCTATGGCAAATACAAAGGTAAGAATAAGAGAATAAATAAGGGTCTTCCATTTCGTTTTCACATTGTCACCGCCTTTGTTTTAGTTTATGCTGTATTGAACGTTTTTATGTTGAATAAATATGTCTGTAAATTATTTCTTTGAATTATTATGTATATATAATAAAATAATGGAATATTTCATCTGTGTGTTTTATATGTTTAACAATGTGTTTTAAAATATCTTGAAAAATACTGTCTTATATGTTAAAATATAGTAGTTATTTTTACTTAAAACACTCAAAAAACTCTGAAATGAGTGGAGAAACATATTATGAAAAAAAAAGACATTCAAAGACCGCCGATTAAGCGTATTTCTGCTGTACCAGATATAGGACTGACAGCTAAAGAGGTTGATGAACGAATAAAGAAGGGCTATGTCAATATAACGTCAGACCCGAACGACAAAAGCACACTAAAGATCATTGCATCAAACTTATTTACCTTCTTTAATGTCGTACTATTCACAATAGCATTCATTTTTATCGGCTTTATTATTTATCTGCAGGCGATAGGCAGACCTGAAATAGCCGATCAATATTTCGGTTTCTCTAAATTCGTATTCCTGATTCCTGCACTGATGAATGTGGCAATGGGCTCGTTTCAGGAAATAAAAAGTCTGAAGGTCATAAAAAAGCTTCGTATAGTTACAAGTACAAAAAGCAAGACAGTCCGAGACGGTGAAATAATCTCCCTTGATGCATCACAGATAGTAATTGATGATATTATAGCTGTCTCTGCGGGAGAACAGGCTACCGCAGACCTTATTGTACTTTCGGGTGAGGTCGAGGTTGACGAATCTATGCTCACGGGTGAGTCTGATTATATCAAAAAGCGCCCGGGTGATACAATTCTGTCCGGCTCGGCAATAATTGTCGGCTCTGCAAGGTGCCGTGCCGATAAGATCGGCGATGAGACATATGCAGCCGAGCTTACACGCAAGGTAAAAAGCGGCTCCCGCCATAAATCGGAGCTTATGGGCTCTATCATGAAAATAATCAAGGTGCTGACGATCGGGCTTGTTATTGCCGCCACAGTAGTAACGATAACCCTTATTTATAAAATATCCGTTCACGGTGCAGATCCTGCAATATGGGACGGACTGACGCTTTCCCTTGATGATCCTGTATCATGGGCGCTTATTATTCTTACGGACGGTATGTTCGGTGTAGGTATAATTCCGACAGGACTTGTACTGACCGCCTCGGTGGCGATGCTGGTTTCCATTGCACAGCTTACCAAAAAACAAACTCTTGTTCAGGAGCTTTATTCACTCGAAAACCTTTCCCGTGTAAATGTAATTTGTCTTGATAAAACAGGCACGCTTACAGACGGTACTATGTCCGTAAGCGAGGTAAAGCCCTTTATACCATTAGATGAAGTGAAAAAACACGCTCGTGTTCTTGTATCGACTTCCGATGAAAAAAATGCAACCTCTGAGGCGGTATTCAAATATTTCGGCTCTGAGGAAAAGCCTGAAATAAAAGAAGAAATACCCTTCTCGAGCGCAAATAAATATTCAGGTGTGATCTATAATGATGGTAAAAAGCTTCTGATGGGCGCTCCTGAGTATCTTCTGCCCGAAAATGACGAGCGTTTATCCTATGTCGAGGAAAAAGCCAAAACGGGAAACCGTGTAATAGCTATGACATTGGACGGCAGGCTTATCGCCTTTATAGCGATAGAAGACCATATCCGTGATACAGCTCCCGATACACTCAAATTCTTCCGTGAAAACGGTGTTGACGTAAAGGTCATTTCCGGAGATAATCCTATAACCGTCAGCAAGATAGCTCAGAAATGCGGTATTGAAAATGCCGATAAATTTATTTCCCTTGCAGGCGTACCTCTTGAGGATATACCCGATATTGCAGATAAATACACGGTTTTTGCCCGTGTATCACCCGAGCAGAAGGAGGCTCTCGTAACTGCACTTCAGGC
>CACXGH010000218.1 GCA_902767175.1 uncultured Ruminococcus sp. | reverse complement strand
TCCAAAGGTCTGATTTCTCGCTTGTCTTTACGATAGCCTTTCTCGGGCTGATACCGGGGTCTGTGCTTACGAGCTGCACCGTGACTTTATCAGCTACCTGAAGATCGCCAACGGGCTGTTTAGACTTTATCACCATTTTGATAACGAAACTGTCGTTCATATCGCCGTAGTAAAGAGTATCTCCGCAGCGTACAAGCGGCTTACCTTTGTACTGAAAGAATTTTGTTTCAGCCATGATCTGCCTCCTTTTATGTTGCGTGCTTACAAATTGAGATAGTTTTTAAGAAGTATCTCCAATAGATCATCTCTGTCGATCTTGCGGATCAACGACCTTGCATTTTTATGAGTGGTGATATATGTCGGGTCTTCAGACAAAATATAGCCTACTATCTGATTTACAGGGTTATAGCCTTTTTCCTCAAGTGCCTTATAAACAGTAGTGAGAATTGACCGGACGCTGTCATCACGATTGTCCGGGATTTTGAATATCATTGTCTTATCATGCACCTATACCACCTCCACATTAGATATATTATCATATTTTGAAGTAAATTACAATAGAAATTTACCGAAATTTCCGATAAAACTATAAAAGTTATGGCAAAAATATGGTATAAGTGCAGGAATTTATTGCTGCTTTATGGTGACGCCCTTTTTCGACAGTTTTTCGGTTATCTTATCAATTATCTCCTGTACCTCTGCTGAGGAAAGAGTTCTCTCATCTGATGAGAATACAAAACGGACTGTGATCCTGTGTATTGTATCTGTATCATAGGTATCAACGATAGAAACACCCTTTAACAGACCGCTGTTCTCATCTGCCCAGCATTCCATAAGCTCGCTGTAAAATACCTTTTCGGGAATATCCATGCTCAGATCATACTCGATAGACGGATATTTTGACGGCTCACTGTAGACAATGCCCTTATCACAGCCTTCTGCAAGCTTCTCAACATCTATTTCCGCAAATACAATATTACCCTTCTTATCAATATTTTTTCCGACAACAGGGTGAACTATTCCTATAGTTCCTATTTCAACACCGTCAAGAATTACTGCATTGAGATTGACGGGGTGTTCATAGCTGTGAGAAGGCTCTTTTGCTCTGAATTTCAGCTCGCTGTGCTTGATATCTGTAACTACAGATGCAAGTATGTCACGAAGTTTGAAATAAAGCTCACGGACATTTCTGAGCTTACTGTAAAGTGTTATCGCAAGCATCTTATGCTCTATGCAAAGACCGTTTTCGTCAAGACCGTCTACAGTTCTGCCTATTTCAAAAATACCGAAGTCGGGTGAATAGGCGACATTACTCTTTACCTGACAAAGCTGTGTGGGAATAATTGATTTTCTCAGTGTCTCAATATTCGGATTTGTAGCGTTAGCAAGTCTGACATTGCTTTCAACATCAATACCAAGCGCCTTAAGCTCATCATTGTATGCCCATACATAGGAATGAAGCTCATGAAGGGCAAACTTCTTTACAAGAAGATCCTTTATCTTTTCCTCAGTAGTCTTTACCTGTGTCATTCTTACAGGATAGAGGGGAGAACGGGTAGTGTTAACATCAAAGTTGTCATAGCCGTAAATTCGTGTTATCTCTTCTATGATATCCGCATTCATTGTAACGTCTTTGGTTATTCTCCATGACGGAACCTTTACTGTAAAACTATCGTTCTCATGCTCAACACTGAATCCAAGGCTTGTGAGTGTATTTACGATAGTATCACCGTCAATGCTGATACCTGTGTATCTGTCAACAAAGTTCTGTTCGAAACTCAGTGTTACGGGCGGGAACTTCTCTGCATATTCATCTGTGAGACGGGAAACGACCTTTGCACCGCTGTCATATTTCTTGAGCAGACAGAGGAAACGTCCTATTGCGGGTACTGTCATTTCAGGGTCAAGACTCTTCTCATAGCGCATAGATGCGTCTGTTCTGTGGCTGAGACGTACAGTTGATTTTCTGACAGAAGCTGCGTCAAAATTCGCTGACTCAAGGGTAAGTGTAGTTGTGTCATAAACTATCTCAGAGTCAAGTCCGCCCATTATGCCTGCAATAGCTACAGGTGTATCACCATCGCATATCATAAGTGTGTTTTCGTCAATGTTTCTCTCTACACCGTCAAGTGTCTTGAAAACGAAGGGCTTGTTAAATCTCTTTATGCGGATCTTCTCTACCTTTCTTGCATCAAATGCGTGCATGGGCTGTCCCATTTCAAGCATGAGATAGTTTGTCAGGTCAGCAAGGAAGTTGATGGCTCTCATGCCGCAGTAATAAAGTCTTATTCTGATATTGACAGGGCTAATGCTCCTGCTGATGTTTTCGACCTTCATTGTGCTGTATCTCTTGCAGAGCTTGTCCTCTATTTTCATATCTACTTCGGGCAGATCGTCATATACAGACAATTCTTCTGTTTCAAGCTCTTTGAGCGGTCTGCCTGCAAGTGCAGCAAATTCTCTTGCTATGCCGTAATGTCCCCACAGATCAGGACGGTTTGTAAGGCTTTTATTATCTACCTCAAAAATGATATCCTCGACATCATAAATGTCCTTTATATCAGTTCCGAGCGGTACATCGTCGGTTATTTCCATAATTCCTGAGTTATCATCGCTTATACCAAGTTCAGACTCACCGCAGCACATACCATATGAGGTATAACCTCCAAGTTCTCTAGGAGCAATAGTGATATCACCGATAACAGCACCAAGCTGTGCAAATGCAGTTTTCATACCAACTCTTACGTTAGGCGCACCGCATACTACATCGGTAAGCTCACCTTTGCCTGTATCGACCTTAAGAAGATGAAGCTTTTTAGAGGACGGATGCTCCTCTACAGACTTTATCTCTGCTACTACAACGCCGGAGAGTTCCTTTCCCTTGAAGAATATCTCATTTTCTACCTCGGCGGTAGAGAGTGAAAATCTATGTATAAGGTCGAGCTTGTCGAGACCGCTGAGGTCTACGAAGTCCTCGATCCAATTCATTGATAACAGCATATTTCTTTTCCTCCCTTATTCATCGTCCGTGAACTGTGACAGTACCTTGAGACTGCCGCTGTTCAGGTCTCTTATATCCTTGATGCCGTACTTCATCATGGCAAGCCTTGTAAGGCCGAGACCGAATGCAAAGCCTGTGTACTCATCGGGGTCAATACCGCCCTCACGAAGAACATTCGGGTGTATCATACCGCAGGGGCAAAGCTCAAGCCAGCCGCTGTGCTTGCATGAAGGACAGCCTGTTCCGCCGCAGATGAGGCAGCTTATATCAAGCTCAAATCCCGGCTCGACAAATGGGAAGAAGCCTGGGCGAAGTCTTACCTTGATATCCTTGCGGAATACCTCTGAAAGCATGGTTTTCATGAAATAGATAAGGTTGGATATAGAAATATCCTTATCAACCATTACGCCTTCCATCTGGAAGAAGGTGTTCTCATGGCAGGCATCTGTAGCCTCGTTGCGGAAGCATCTGCCGGGGAAGATGGCTCTTATGGGAGTACCGTTCTTGATGAGACCGGGACCGTATTTTTTAAGGATAGCATTCTGAGCTGCAGAAGTCTGTGATTTCAGAAGCTGACCATTTTCAAGATAATATGTATCCTGCATATCTCTTGCAGGGTGGTGCTTGGGAATATTGAGTGACTCAAAGCATTCATAATCCGTTACAACCTCTGAATAATCCTCTACAGTAAAGCCCATTGATTTGAAGATAGTCTCGCACTGTCTCTGAACAAGTGTTATCGGATGATATGAACCGCACTCGCAGGAAGAGGGAGTTGTAATATCAAATACGGGCATTGAGTTTATCTCAAGCTCTATCTGCTTTTTCTTAAGCTCTGCCGTCTTTTTTTCAAGCTCGGCTGCTGCAAATTCCTTGAGCTTGTTTACATCTGCACCGAATGCCTTCTTTTGTTCCGCAGCAAGATCCTTCATTCCCTTGAGAAGTGCTGTTATGCTGCCCTTTTTGCCGAGATAGCTTACTCTTATGCTGTCAAGGCTGATAAGATCCTTTGTTTCTGAAAGCTTTTTTTCAAATTCGGCTCTCAGGTTTAAAATTCGTTCGTCCATAGTGACCTCCATTTTATTATTGTTTGGTGGACTGCAATAAAAAACGCCCCTGCGAAAACACGCAGGGGCGAAAATATCCGTGGTACCACCCTGATTTCTGTCCAAAGACAGACACTCTTCAGTGAATAACGACACTGCCCGTTACAGCTTAATAATGATAACAAGCGTCGATGTCCCCCGCCTCTAAAGGCGGCGGGTGCCATACGTCCGTCGGTGGCGGGTTAAAATCCCCCACCGACGCC
>CACXGH010000217.1 GCA_902767175.1 uncultured Ruminococcus sp. | reverse complement strand
CGTCGGTGGGGGATTTTAACCCGCCACCGACGGACGTATGGCACCCGCCGCCTTTAGAGGCGGGGGACATCGACGCTTGTTATATCCGCCTGTGCCTTTGTCAGTTTCGGCTGACAAAGGCTTTTTTTCTTTGAAATAATTATAAAATATACCTTTATTTCTTATTAAGAAAATTGATTAACTGAGTATTTGATATAATGAAGGTTGATAAAAAATCAGGATAGGAAAGTGCTGATATGAGAATAAGACATAAACCATGGGCAAAGCCTGAGCTTGAGGCGAGCAGCTTTTTTGTAATGCAGCCCGAACTGAAAAAGAACAAATGGAAAGAAAGTTTTAAGAGGGAACAGCCGCTTTATATTGAACTTGGCTGCGGAAAGGGCGGATTTGTATCTCAGGCAGCATTTGCCGACCCTGAACATAATTATCTTGCAGTAGATATAAAGTACGAAATGCTCGGTCTTGCAAAAAGAAAGGTAGACAGCGTTTTTTCCGAGGGAAACAGACCTGCCGATAATGTTCTTCTTACCGCTCATAATATCGAGCGCATTGATATGATAATAGGGGAAAAGGATATTGCGGACAGGATATATATTAATTTCTGCAACCCATGGCCGAGAACAAAGCATAAAAAGCGCAGACTTACACACCCGCGTCAGCTTATGCATTACAGGACTTTTCTTGCCGGCAGCGGTGAGATACATTTCAAAACCGATGATGACGCTCTTTTTGCTGAAAGCCTTGAGTATTTCTCGGAGTGCGGCTTTGAGGTGACATATATCACATACGATCTGCATAATTCGGGCTATGAGCATAATATCATGACCGAGCATGAGAAGATGTTCTCTGATGAGGGCATAAAAATAAAATTTCTGATAGCTAAAAAAATACAGCTCCCTACAGAAGGTGATGAAGTTGTTCAGGAAAATTAAAAAGGCATTGCCGCTTGCTCTTATTGCGGCAGGACTTATGTCCTTCTGCGGCTGCTCAGATGCGGCAATGGGCAGTGACTCCCTGCTCAGACCGCCCCGTGCAACAGGTGATAAGGCAGCAATTCAGGATATAATCTCCGCTGAGGCAGGCGGCAGCTATAACCTAAAATACCCTCAGAAGGGCGAAAACCGTTCTGCTATAACATTCAGAAATGAAGATACCGACAATGAATATGTTCTTGCACTGTATTCTACAGAAAATGATACAAAGCTGAATGTATCCGTTATAGTCTATGATAAAAAGCAGTGGAAATGTCTCGGTACCTATGCCAACAATGCGTCCGGTGTCGACAGAGTAATGTTTTACGATATAAACGGCGATAAGAAGGAAGAAATACTCATAGGCTGGACAAGCTATAATTCATCGCAGAAATCCCTGACAGCTTATCTTATGGATACCGATGAGGTCTATGAAATGGGCATTGACCAGACCTATGATGAGCTTATAGTTACCGATATAACCGATGATATGAGCGAGGATATTATCCTTCTGTCACTCAGTACTCAGGACACTCCCTCTGTGGCTACTCTGCTGCAGTATTCCGACCGTGACAAGAGACCTGTAGGAAAGAATTCTCTTGAGCTTAATTCCGATGTTATCGCTTTTTCAAATATTCTTGTCGGCGATGTAGCCGTCAATACGGAAGCAGGTAAAAATACATCGGCATCTGCAAGGGCTGAGAACAGTACAGCGCCGGCAGAACAGCAGGAATCACAGGCAGGTGTTGAAAGCTCCGTACCTCAGACATCGCAGACAAGCGGTCAAAGCTCCGGACCGCAGGCATCGCAGACGGTCAGTGAAAGCTCTGAACCTCAGACATCGCAGACAAGCACAGAAGGCTCAGAACATCGGACGTCACAGCCAAGCGGTGAAAGCTCTGTACAGGAGCAGACAAGTGTTTCATCAGAGCCTGATATATCTGACGAAAGCGAGCCTGATGAACAGTCAATAACAGAGGAGAGCAGCAAAAGTGACGGTACAAAGGTCGTAATAAGAGGGAATCAGAGCAGGAAGGGTATAATTCTTGACTGCAGACGCAGCGATAATACTTATTGTACCCAGATGATATATTATGACAGTCTGAATGATGAGCTTTATAATCCGCTTGACAAAACAGGCAGCAGCGGCATTTATACTAACCCGACACTCAGGACAGAAGCCGTATTCTCGCGTGATATCAACGATGACGGAGTTATAGAAGTTCCTGTGGTAAGTCAGATGAATGCATCGGTAGATGAAGCCGGAGCCAATGTATGTAATCTTACATCGTGGAGCAATTATGATGCAGGCGAGAATAAGATGAATGTCGTTATGAATACGGTAATCAACATAAAGGACGGATATTATTTCAGAATGCCTGACAGGTGGGTAGGCTCAGTTACCACAAGGAGCGACCCCGAAACAAGAGAAATGTCATTTTATCTGTGGAATTCCAAGACGGCTTCAATAGGAGATAAACTGCTGACGATATATCGCTTTAATGAGCAGCAGTGGAAAGATAATAATCATGCAGGTCTGATACAGCTTGAAATAAATTCCGAAAACAGCAAGGCTGTATATGCCGGACAGCTTTTTCTCACTAATGCTCAGGACGAGCTGAATATAACCGAGAAGGAGCTGAAAGGCTTGGTATTTGCTGTATGACCGCAGCTGACAGGAGGTTAAACCAATGAAAAATATTTTGGTGGCAGAGGACGAAACAGCGATAAGAGAATTTGTCGTTATCAATCTTGAGCGCGGAGGCTATAATGTCACAGAGGCTGAAAACGGCGCTGTAGCTTTACAGAAATACGATGAAGCAAACGGTGATTTTGATATAGCGATACTTGATATAATGATGCCCGAAAAGGACGGACTGCAGGTCTGCAAGGAGCTTCGCAAGAAAAACGGCAATCTGGGAATAATAATGCTCTCGGCAAGGACTCAGGAAATGGATAAGGTCTCCGGTCTTATGCTCGGAGCCGATGACTATATCACAAAGCCGTTCAGCCCGACAGAGCTTGTCGCAAGAGTAGATGCACTCTACAGAAGGCTTGCAATTGCAGAAATGCGCTCCGAGAATAATTTCAAGGAGGAAATACAGTCGGGTATTTTTGTACTTAACCTTAAGAACCATTCTCTTATGAAGAACGGCAAGCTTATAGAGCTTACGCAGGTAGAGTTTCAGATAATGGAGTATTTCTTCTCAAATCCCGGCAAGGCACTTGACAGAAGTGCTATCCTCAAATATGTATGGGGAGAGGCTTATGTCGGTGAAGAAAAGATAGTCGATGTTAATATCCGCCGTCTGAGAATGAAGATAGAGGACACACCTTCATCTCCGAAGTACATAGTCACCGTATGGGGACTCGGCTATAAATGGGAGACCTCGTGACGATACAGTCATAAGAGGAATAGATTGGTCTTGGTGAAAGACGGGGGAGGCGAGAGTCTTGAGAGGTATTACAAAAAGATGGCTGATTAACACCTTCGGCGTTATTCTGATCATACTTTTTGTTCTGACGGCAGCTTTTGCTATAGTTATTCAGAATTCATATTACAGCGGAATATGTCAGATATTGAACGGACGTTCCTCTGAGCTGGTAAATATCTTTAAGGATCAGGACGATTTTATCCTTACTGCAAGAGTATATGTAGAAAACTTTCCGGATAAAGAGCTTATGGAGCTTATGGTAATAAATGAGAACGGTCAGGTCGTGATAACCTCAACGGGCTTTGCACCTGATAATCAGCAGGCAATGCCGGATTATACCGCCGCTCTCAGGTCTGACGATCAGTATGCGGATTGGCACGGAAGTCTCAGTTCAGGCGAAAATGTAATGGCTCTTACAAGAGTTATCTATGACGACAACGGCGAACAGCTCGGAGCAATACGCTATGTAGTATCGCTTGAGGAGGCAGACCGCAAGATATTCATAAGCATATCATTTGTATGTCTGATAGGCGTCGTGATATTGTTCTTTATCTTCGTTTCAAGTACATACTTCCTCAGATCCATAGTAAGACCTGTTCAGGAGATAGGAACGACCGCAAAAAGAATAGCTCAGGGCGACTTTGAAGCAAGGATAAATAAATTCTATGATGATGAAATAGGCGATCTGTGCGATACGATAAATTATATGGCAGGGGAGCTTGGTACGGCTGATAAGATGAAAAACGACTTCATATCGTCCGTATCACATGAGCTGAGAACACCGCTTACCGCTATAAAGGGCTGGGCTGAGACAATGCAGCTTGACGGCTGCAGAGACCTCAGAACCGTACAGAAGGGTATCAGCATTATCATAAAAGAGACAGAACGGCTCAACGGCATTGTTGAGGAGGTACTTGACTTTTCAAGGATACAGCAGGACAGAATGGTTCTTATTATGGATAAGATAGATATTCTTGCGGAGCTTGACGAGTCTATTTATATGCAGCGTGAGCGTGCAAATGCCGAAAATAAGCATATTGTCTATGAAGAGCCTGAAATACTGCCAGCCGTAGTAGGTGACAGAAACAGACTGAGACAGGTATTTATAAATATAATAGACAATGCTCTCAAGTATTCATCTGAGGGCGGCGTGGTAAATGTAAGCATAGAGCAGGTTGATGATAATATTGTTATTGTAATAGCTGATAACGGCTGCGGTATTCCTGAGGAACATCTTTCAAAGGTCAAGCAGAAATTCTATAAGGCAAATCAGACTGTAAGAGGATCGGGAATAGGACTTGCCGTAGCTGACGAGATAGTAAAGCTCCATAAGGGAACGCTTGATATTGACAGTATCGAGAATGTCGGAACTACTGTTACTATAAAGATACCTATTCTTCCTCAGGAGACAGAGGAGAATAATACCTCAGAAGAATCTGCAATGCCTGAAGCATGACAAGCTTCAGAATCCTGAACACCAAATGTTAAGCTGCGGGCTTTCAGCCCCCAGACCCCTGACCAAAGGCTCTGCCTTTGGAATCCGCAAGCCTTTGAAAAGGCTTGAGCGAAACTTTTGTGTATAAAATTTTAAACAAGGAGCAAAGCTCCAACAAGCTCGCTTGATTGGAGCGAGCGACGCCGTCAACAGATGTCGGGGAGCTTTAGCTCCTG
>CACXGH010000216.1 GCA_902767175.1 uncultured Ruminococcus sp. | reverse complement strand
CAGGAGCTAAAGCTCCCCGACGTCTGTTGACGGCGTCGCTCGCTCCAATCAAGCGAGCTTGTTGGAGCTTTGCTCCTTGTTTAAAAACAGACCGGTCAGCCTGAAGGCTTACCGGTCTGATATTTTTATGTCAGGTTTTCTAAAAGGACAGGAAGCTCAGATAATCTGTCTATTGACAGACGGAGAGCTTTTGGCTTCCCTGAGCCGTATGAAGCATATATGAACGGAACACCTGCACATTCGGAAGAAACCCTGTCATGCTCGGAATTCCCGACAAAAAAAGCCCGCCGTATTTTGTTTCTGCGCATTAACAGACGGATATTCTCCTGCGTTGTAAGACCTGTTTTTTCGTTCGATGCATAGTCGTCAAAATATTGTCTGAGTCCGTGAGCGGTAAAGAATGCTTCAAGATATCCCGTGCTGCTGCCGACAAGAAAAAGCATATATTTCTTTGAAAGCTCCTTTAAGGTGTTTTCTGCTTCGGGATAAAGAATACCTCCGTTTTTGCTGAGAAAACCGATTTCTGTTTTATGGCATTTCTTCATAATTTCCTCTGCAGTGTCGTCCGACAGCGAAGGAAAGAGCTTTGCCGCAGCCTCTGTCAGAGTATACCCCGTGAGCTTTCTTTTTTTTTCAGCGCTTATCTCAAGACCATACTCCTTCAGTACACTGTTCCACGCAGGTACTGCCTGAGCGGTGCTGTCCCATAATGTTCCGTCAAGTGCAAAGATTAATGCTGTTTTCTGTCCGGTTTCAGTGGATTTTCTGAGCTTTCCGAAGAAATCCGATAATACAGCAGAGCATTCATTTTCAAGGACACCGCCTCTGCATTCGGGATTATGGCCGCATGGGAGTGAGAACAGGTCTGTCACACTTCCGCACGCTCCGGAAAGCCTGTCGCAGGCACCGTAAACGACACGCTTTATTCTTGAATTTATGACTGCGCCTGCGCACATAGGACATGGTTCGAGGGTTACATAAAGCTCGCATTGTCCGAGTCTCCAGCCTCCGATGCTTTTGCAGGCTTCATTTATAGCTTCAAGCTCGGCATGACAAAGAGCGTTTTTGTGTGATTCACGCTTATTGAAGCCCGTACCTATTATATTATCACCGCAGACGACAACAGCGCCAACGGGTACTTCTCCTGTCTGTCCGGCTTTTTTTGCCTGTTCAAGCGCTGAGCGCATATATTTTTCGTCTCTTGACAAAGCCGTAACCTCCTGATGAACGACAGTCATATCAGTCCAGCAGCGATGACGCTGCAAGCATAGCGCCAAGCTTGCCCGTGTGGAAGTTGAGAGACCCCTGCATCCAAACGGCATAAGGCTCACGCAGAGGGGCGTCAGCCGAAAGCTCTATCGAAGAGCCGAGAGTGAAAGCGCCTGCGGCCATAATTACCTTGCTGTTATAGCCGGGCATATCCCAAGGCTCAGGGGTCACGAAGGAATCAATGGGAGAAGCCTTCTGAATTCCCTGACAGAATTTTATTAGACGTTTCTCGTTTCCGAGCAGAACGGCCTGAATGATATCTCCTCTGACTTCATCATATTCGGGAGTTACCTCATATCCTAAAAGCTTATACAGTGCAGAGGTGAATATTGCGGTCTTGACGGCTTCACCCGTTACATGGGGAGCATTGAATGCGCCCATGAATAATTCACGGTTATTTCCGAGAGTGCAGCCGATTTCCCTGCCGGTGCCGGGTGTTGTCAGACGATAGCTGCAGGCTTCAACAAGCTCTTTTCTGCCTGCTATATAACCGCCCGTCGGTGCGATCCCGCCGCCGGGGTTTTTTATCAGAGAGCCTGCCATAAGGTCTATTCCGAGCTTGCCGGGAGCTGTTTTTTCAACAAACTCACCATAGCAGTTGTCGAGCATTACAATACATGACGGTGCGAGGCTGTGTGCAAGGTCTGCTGTTTCCTTAAGTTCCTTTGCGGTAAGCGTGGGTCTGAGCGAATATCCCCTTGAGCGCTGTATATATACCATTTTTACAGAAGGGTCAATGCGCTTTTTCATCTCTTCAAGGTTGACTCTTCCGTTTGGAAGAAGGTCGATCTGTTCGTAGTTTATACCGAATTCCTTCAGAGAGCCGTTTGAGCTTCCGCCTATGCCGATAACACCCTGAAGTGTATCGTATGGTGTGCCCGTTACGGAGACCATGGTATCTCCCGGACGGAGAACACCGAAAAGCGCTACTGTAAGTGTATGAGTTCCGCTTGCAAAATTATGGCGTACAAGTGCGTCCTCGGTATCAAGAACTTCCGCAAACACTTCATCAAGTGCCTCACGGCCTCTGTCACCGTAGCCGTAGCCTGTAGATGCCGCAAAACAGCTTTCACTCACTCTTGCGTGCTGAAAAGCAAGCAGCATTTTCTGCTGATTGTATTCTGTTATCTCGTCAGTCCTGTCGAGATAGGGGCGGCAAAGCTTCATAGCCTGCCCGGAAGCTGAGATTATCTCAGGTCTGATATTATAAAAGGTATTATCCATAGTGCTTTCCTTTTCCTTATTACGGTTTTATTTCCTTGTCATTAAACAAGGAGCTAAGCTCCGACAAGCTCGCTTGATTGGAGCGAGCATCGACGTTTGATATATAGAAGCTCCCTGTATTTTCAAAGCCGAGAGAGCTGTAAAAGGTTTCGTTTTCTCCGATGCTCCGCATTATATAGATGTCTCTGCCGGTAAGCTCATCGCACAGGGCTTTCATACAATATGAGCCAATACCCATTCTGCGGAATCCCTTATCGGCAGCTACAGCGCCTATCACTGCGCAGCTTTCGCTCATGGCTACCGTCATAGCCGTGCCGATGATCCTGTTATCAATAACCGCCGCTTTGCACAGAGCCGTATTATGTCTTAGCTTATGAGACATATCCAAAAGAAAGTCCTCATAGCACGGCACTGAAAAACCCTTGCCCTCACAGCTTTTCAAAAGCTGCCATACCTTTTCAAGTGACGGAAATGATGTTATGTCTGCATTTGTCAGTGATTTAAGTGAAGAAGGCTCTTTTCTGTCTGCAAGCTTCATGATAATGCCCTGCTCAAACGGGAACTCCGGAAAAAGCCTTTTGCTGCAGAGCAGGCTTGAAAAGCCCCTTGCATAAAGGAATTCTGCAAGCTCGTCCGTGTCGCTCCTGTCCGTAATAAATGCAGTCATATCGCTGCCGTATTCGGATATGGCAGAGGTTACTGCACCGCTGATGTCTGTCTGAATATAAAAGTTAAGAAAATTATATCCTGTACCGTAGCTTTCAAGCAGGCAGGCTATACGGCAGGCGTAAATATCTGAGCATGAGGTGAATTCAGAGAGCCTATAACACATTGATGAGTCTGCATATCTTATCATAGGCTCAGTATCTTTTCGGCTGCGGCTTTTACTACAGCGAATACGGCCTCCATATCCTCTGCTGCCGCAAGACTTTCGCATGAATGTATATATCTGCACGGTACCGATACGGCAAGCGTTCTTACTCCTCCGCGGGAGGTATGTATAGCGCCTGCGTCATTTCCGCCTGCTATCATTGTCTTTGTCTGAACCTTTACACCCTGTTCACGGGCGCATTCAAGCGCCGATTGATAGTATTCCTTGTCATACATGGTTGCTCTGTCCATAAATGAAACAACAGCACCGTTTCCGACAAGACAAACCCTCTCGGCACCGTCGGCAAACGGAACGTCTGAGGCTGTTGTTGCTTCAACAACAACAGCACAGTCGGGAGCAACAGTGAAAGCGGCAGCCTTAGCGCCCCTCAGCCCTATTTCCTCCTGAACGACAAAGCTGAACCATGTATCATACATAAGCTCGCTTTTTATCATTTCAATAAGAACGAGACAACCGAAACGGTCGTCTATCGCTTTGGATATTATTCTGCCGTCCTTATCCTCATATATAGACTCAAACACGACGCTGTCACCGGGTGATACATATTTTTCTGCTTCTTCACGGCTCTGTGCACCAATATCTATTAGCAGATTTTTTATCGGGGGACATTTTTTCTTTTCGTCACCGCTGAGAAGATGTACGGGTTTAGCGCATACAACACCGTTTATTTTGTTTTTGCCGACCTTTACTGACCTTGCAAATGCGGCGCTGTCGTTTATCCCTCCTACAGCTTCAAATTTCAGACAGCCGTCAGAAGTGATATGTGTTACTATAAAGCCTACTTCGTCCATGTGTGCCGAGATAAGAAGCTTTTTCTCCGGAGTTTTCTTACCCTTTTTGAAAACAATCAAGTTTCCGAGGCCGTCAACCGTTATTTCATCGGCAAAAGGTCTTATCTCATCAAGGATAAGCTCTCTTACCTCACCCTCATCGCCTGAAATACCGTCAGCCGTACAAAGCCTTTTAAGCAGAGAGTAATCAAGCATTTTCTGCACCGCCTTCCGTTACATATACTGCAAGCAGTCCGGCTATTTTTTCCATATCGCCGAGATATACCGTTTCTGTGGGGGTATGCATATTTTTTGAAGGGATTGAAATGCAGCCTGTTCTTACTCCGCCCCTTGAAGCGGCTATTCTGTCGGCATTTGTGCCTGTGGAGCCTCCGCATACCTCATAATCGCATTCCATAGAAAGACGCTTTGCAATGTCCTTTATTTTTTCTGTAACCTGCTTTGACAGAACGGGGGATATACTGATTATTGCGCCGCAGCCGAGTCTGCCGCTTTTCTCTGCAGGCACACCCTCCTGAGCTGCAAATCCGACATCAACCGCAATAGCTTCATCGGGTGCGAGAGAAAAAGCCGATGTGCCTGCACCAAGCTCTCCTGTTTCCTCCTGAGATGAAAAAACAAACGAAACTCTGCACGGAAGCTCTTTGTCCTTCAAAAGCTGTGCACATTTTATCAGTACCGCACAGCCGCTTCTGTTATCAAGAGCAGATACGGAAACACGGTCATTAAGCAGCTCCTTGAATGTGCTGCAAAGCACAGCAGCGTCTCCGGGTGAAATAAGCTCTTTCACTCTGTTAGGGGATAGTCCGGTGTCTATCCATATTTTATCCCGTGAAAGCTCCTCGCTGTCCTTTGAAAGATGGGGAGGTACGGTGCATATAATTCCGAGAACTGTTTCCCTTCCGTTTATCCTTACAGGACTTCCCGGCAGGGTACGAAGATCAATGCCGCCTACAGGCTCGGCTTTGATAAATCCTTCGTCATTGATATAAGTCACCGTAAGACCGATTCTGTCCATGTGTGCGTCAAGCATTATATGCTTGTCCGCTTTGCCGTTCATTACGGCAATAATATTTCCGCTGTTATCGGTTGTTATTTCCGTAAATCCGCCGATAAGCTCACGCACGGTGCCGAGCATTTCGGTCTCACTGCCCGAGATACCGTGTTCGATACAAAGCTTTTTAAGTATTTCTTTCATATTCTGCACCTTTTTATTTGTTGAATTTGTCTGTGACAAGAACGGTATCCGTATGGAAAGGCATAGGGTCGTCCTCGTCTTCCTTCTGTTTGGCTGAGAGATCTCCTTCAAATGAAAACTTGTCTGCATTTATCATTTTATACTGATAAGTGACAAAGCCGTCGTATGTTCTGAAATCTATCCCGACCTGTATTTTTACCATGCCGTTTTCGCTTTTGAAAAGAGTTCCCTCTGCTGTCTGAAGGCTGAAATCAAGATTTTCTCCGACAAATGCTTCCATAAGGGCTTTCCGGTCTATACTGTCCCAGCGTTGGGCTATATACTCCTTTGCGTCATGATTTGACTGTTCTTCATTGCTGTAGGGATTTTCAAGCCTGAGCTTTGCCGAAAAGGTATCGTAGGTTTTGTCGAGTGAAAAATAGGTGAGATAAAGACTGTTGTTTTCGTATGAAGAAAGCTCCTCAAGAATATTTGCGATATCGTCCGTATCGCCCGAATATGTCAGCTCTGCCGTATTTAGTGATACATCGTCCCTCTGAGTCTGTTCTTCTCCTGAATATGAGACGGAAAATGTATGGCTGCCGCTGTCGCCGAGAAGCGTGTTTATTTCTTCCTCCGACCAGCGCTTTTCGGGCGTCAGGTCCTCAGACGGCTCAGGCTCCTGAGAAGGTTCATCCGGACTTTCTGCCGAGCTTTTCTGCTTTTCACTTGTATCGGAGAATAAGTCGGGGCCTGAGCTTCTGCCTGACTGTGAAGAGGCTCCGGAGTTTCCGCCGAAGTGTGCCGGCGGCTCATAGTTTCCGCAGCCTGCAAGAGCCGTCAGACTCACGGCAAGGAAAAGTACGGTACATAATAAGGTCTTTTTCATGGGAAAGCTCTCCTTATCGTTCGGTTTATTTCATTTCGTTGACGAGCCTTTTGAAATGGAGTCCCTTTTCTCCGAAATTCTTGTACATATCAAAGCTTGCACTTGCAGGAGACATGGAAACAATATCGCCGCTTACGGCATTTGCCCTTGCTGCCGAAACTGCTTCCTCCATATTATTCACTCTGATAATAACGGGATTGCCCTCTTTATATGCTGCGGCAGCCTTTGTTGCGGCTTCTATCTTATCCGCAGTCGCACCGAAAAGAATAAGTACCTTTACCTTTTCAGGAACAACAGCGCCCATTTCATCATAGGAAAGGTGCTTGTCATATCCGCCTGCTATGAGGATTATCTTTCTGTCAAAGAGGGAAAGTGTACCTTTTACTGTTCTTGTGGGGCTTGTGCCGATAGCGTCATTATAATACTTTACTCCGTCAAGCTCCCTTACAAGCTCTGCACGATGTTCAACGCCGCCGAAAGTTCGTGCGGTGCTTCTTATTGTTTCGGGAGATACCATGCCCCAGACTGCGGAAATAGCCGCAAGATAGTTTTCTATGTTATGCAGACCGGGTATTTTTATTTCAGAAGCATTCATTATAAATGTTTCCTCACCGTAATAATTCATACAGATACTTCCGTCGTCACGCAGATATGCACCGTTTTCGGGTTTTGCTCTGCATGAGAACTTGAAGGTCTGTCCTCTTGTGTATTCCTCAAAGGAATCTGAGATTTCATTGTCAAGGTTAAGCACGGCTTTTCCGAAAGCATTCTGATGAAGAATAATGTTCTTCTTTGCGTCAATATATTCCTGCATATCCTTATGAATATCAAGGTGATTGGGCGCAAGATTGGTTACGACTGCTATATCGGGGCTTTTTCTCATAGAAATAAGCTGGAAGCTTGAAAGCTCCACTACTGCGATATCCTCCGGAAGAATACTCTCTATGTCAGGAAGAAGCGGACGGCCGATATTTCCTCCGAGGTGTACATTATAGCCCTGAGCCTTGAGCATTTCCGAGATGATAGTAGTGGTGGTGGTCTTGCCGTCACTGCCTGTTACGGCAATGGTTCTGCATGGGCAAAGGTCAAAAAAGACCTCCATTTCGCTTGTTACTGCCGTGCCGTTTTTTCTTGCCTGAACAAGCTCGTCCATATAATATCTCATTCCGGGAGTGCGGAAGATGATATCCGCATTAAGATCCTTTAAATTGTTATCGCCTGAATGAAGCTCGGCACCGTACTGCTTAGCAAGCCTGCCGTTTTCGCCAAGAGCCTCGATATCTCTTTTGTCACAGGCAAGTACCCTTGCACCGTATTTTCCGAAAAGCTGTATAAGCGGCAGATTGCTTCCGCCGATTCCGCACAGAGCGACAGTTTTTCCGTTTAAGCCCTCTAAAAACCTTCTTATATTATTTTCCATTTTACCGACCTCTTTAATCAGATTTGCATACTTTACTATTATATTCCGATTTCAGCTTAAATTCAATGATAAAACATGATAATATGCTGATTATCTTGCGTTAACTTTTCGTTTAAAAAGTATTTATTAAACAAGGAGCTAAGCTCCAACAAGCTCGCTTGATCGGAGCGAGCGACGCAGTCAACAGACGTCGGGGAGCTTTAGCTCCTGCGGCGTTTGTTATATTCATTCCGGAAAAATACAGCATTAAACATATAATATGCCATTACATAAAAAAACATCGGTAAAATCCGATTTTTCGTTGTTTATTGCAGTTGACAACGGACAGGAAATAGATTATATTAATTACATAACCCATTATGAAAGGATGATCTTATGAACAACGGTAATTTCGGCGGTTATGATCCCAACAGAAACGGTCAGAACGGTTATAATAACGGTTATGATCAGAATCAGGGATACAACAATCCCTATCAGGCAAACGGTTATCAGAATACACCCTATAACAATCAGCAGACTCCCGGATATCAGCCCTATCAGGGCGGCTTTGACCAGCAGGCACCCTCAGGCTATAACGGTTACGGAGCTCCTGTGGTCGGAACTTCAACGAGAGCAGGCTCTATGAGCCTTGCGGACTACAGCAAGAAGGTGTTCCTCTGGATGGGCGCAGGTCTTGCAGTTACATTCTTTGTTGCTCTCGGTTTTATGCTTTTCCTTACATCAGGAGATGAGATCGAGATGTATACCAAGTTTGCAAATTTTCTTCCCCTTTTCTACGGCGGTCTTGTTGCTGAACTTGTTCTTGCGGTCGTACTCAACTTTTTTGTTGCAAAAATGCCCTACGGCGTGAGCCTTGCGATGTTCTTTGTCTATTCGATAGTCAGCGGTGTTACGTTTACACCTATCTTGGTTGTATATGACGCAGGATCTGCTGTATTCTGCTTTGCAGCCGCTGCAGTACTCTTCATCGGCTTTGCGGTTTACGGTATCGTTACAAAGCGTAACCTTGACAAACTCGGACCGATCCTTATGATCGGACTTATAGTGCTGATCGTGTTCTCCATATTCGGACTTATCTTCAATATGGGCGGCCTGTCTATCATTATCAGTATAATAGGCATTGCGGTATTTATCGGTCTTACTGCTTATGATGTTCAGAAGATCAAGAAAAGCTATGAGTCCTGTGCAGGCGATGATGAGATACTTAACAAGCTGTCAGTAAACCTTGCACTCCAGCTTTATCTTGACTTCATAAATATCTTCATTTATCTCCTCCGTCTTTTCGGCAAGCGCAGATAATGTGATAAGAGAGAATAGAATTTAAACTTAACAAAAAGAGGGAGCAGCTCAGCTGCTCCCTTTTTATTATCCTGATTATTTTTATTTGGCGACATAGCCTATCTTTTTCATTACCTTGTCGAGTGTGCGCTGTGATATTTTCAGAGCAAACTCCGCACTCTTGCGGTACTGCTCGGTAAGATAGTCCTTGTTTTTGATAAGCTGGCCGAAACGCTCCTGTATAGGTCTTACCTTTTCTATAACGGCTTCGCCTACAGCAGTTTTGAAATCACCGTAGCCCCTACCTTCGAATTCAAGTGTTATCTCGTCGGCAGTCTTGCCTGTGACAGCACTCATTATTCCGATAAGGTTGTTTATGCCGTCCTTGCCTTCACCAACGCAAACCTTTGCGTCACTGTCGGTTACGGCTCTCTTGAATTTCTTCATGATAACATCGGGCTTGTCGAGAATTGCTACCCATGCGTTGACATTCTCATCAGACTTTGACATTTTCTTCGTCGGATCCTGCAGGGACATTACCTTGGCACCGGTCTGACCGATGTATGCTTCGGGTATTTTGAACGTGCTGCCGTAGATGCTGTTGAAGCGCTCGGCAACATTTCTTGTAAGCTCAAGGTGCTGCTTCTGGTCAATGCCTATCGGTACAAGGTCTGTCTGATAGAGAAGAATATCGGCAGCCATAAGTGATGGGTAAGTAAAAAGACCTGCGTTGATATTGTCTGCGTGCTTCTGTGATTTATCCTTGAACTGAGTCATTCTTGAAAGCTCGCCGAATTGTGTATAGCAGTTGAGTATCCATGCAAGCTCAGCGTGGGTGTGAACATGGCTCTGTATAAAGAAGGGACTTTTTTCAGGGTCTATTCCGCAGGCAATAAACAGGGCATAGGCGTCAAGTATGTTCTGACGGAATGCCTTGGGGTCCTGACGTACTGTTATTGTGTGCAGGTCTGCGACTGCATAAATGCAGTTGTAATCGTCCTGAAGCTTTACCCAATTCTGCAGCGCTCCGAGATAGTTGCCGAGCGTTATTGTTCCGCTGGGCTGTATTGCGCTGAATATTACTTTTTTCTTTTCATTAGCTGTTTCCGGCATTATAAGATCTCCTTTGCAAGCTCGCCGAGTATTTTTATACCCTTTTCAAGCTGTTCGTCTGTAGGGGTAGAAAAGTTTATCCTGAATGAGCTGCACTGCTCTTTTTCGTCTGTAAGGAAGGCATTTCCGGGTACAACGCATACCTTTCTCAGTACAGCCTGTTTGCAGAAGTCGGGCATATCGACACCGTCAGGAAGCTTGCACCAGATGAAAAGACCGCCCTCTATTCTCTGATATGTTATTTTATTCGGAACAAGATACTTATCGAGCAGATCCATGCAGAACTCTGCTTTCTTTCTGTATATCTCACGGAGATTTTTCAGATGTCCCTTGAAATCATATTCTGTCATGAATTTATGTGCTACCATCTGCGCCCATACGTTTGAGTGAACGTCCTCGCCCTGCTTGCAGACGACCATTTTCTGAACGACCTCTTTCGGTGCGATAACATAGCCGAGACGCATACCGGGTGAGAGTATCTTTGAGAAAGAGCCTGCATAAACGACAATGCCGTCCTCATCGAATGATTTTATCGGAGGAACGTTCTCACCGCTTATTCTCAGCTCGCCATAGGGGTTGTCCTCAAGAATGATAACTCCGTACTTCTTTGCAAGCCCGTAAATTGCCTTTCTCTTTTCAAGGCTTGTTGTGACACCCGAAGGATTCTGGAAGTTGGTGATTATGTAGATGAAACGGACATTCTTTTCGTTTTTGAGAGCGCTTTCGAGAGCTTCTAAATTCATGCCGTCACTCTCAAGCGGGATTCCGCACAGACGTGCATTGTATGAACGGAAGGAGTTGAGAGAGCCGATAAAGCTCGGTGCTTCGCATATAACCGTATCACCTTCGTTTACCATAGACTTGGTAAGAAGATCCATTACCTGCTGAGCGCCGGAGGTGATGATGAGGTCATCAAAGTCTCTGCCGACATTGTATTCGGTTTTCATAAAATCGCCGACAGCCTCTCTCAGAGGAGGATAGCCTTCTGTAAAGCCGTACTGCAGTGCGCCGATGGGATTTTCTCTGAGTATCTTATCGGATATATAGGCAATAGCTTCTGAGGGGAATGCTTCGGGAGCAGGATTGCCTGCCGAGAGTGAAACAACTGTCGGATCGGCTGCATACTTGAATATTTCTCTGATAGCAGAGGGTTTGAGCGTTTTAACTCTGTCGGAAACTATATATTCCATTGTGAACATCTTCCTTCATTAAAAAATATTTCCCGTTTATTTTAGCATATTTGTTGCCGTCATGCAACCGTAAAACGATAAAATTGATTTTATGAAATAAAAGATTGTAATATTTTATGTATTGTTGTATAATTGTAAATGCCAAAGAAGCAAAGGGAGGAAACTTTATGTTAAAAAAGGGCGAGCTTGTTTCATTCAGACCGGATATTAAGGTCGTGGATTGTACACTTCGTGACGGAGGACTTGTTAATAATTTTTTCTTTACAGATGAGTTTGTCAAAGATCTTTATCGGGCAAATATCAAATCGGGTATTGATTATATGGAATTCGGCTACAAGGCATCGAAAGAGCAGTTTGACGAGAGTAAATTCGGCAAATGGAAATTCTGCAATGATGATGATATAAGGGAGATCGTAGGCGACAACGATACTGACCTTAAGATCTCGGTAATGGCTGATGTCGGCAGAACTGATTTCCGCAATGATATTACCGACAAGGCTAACAGTCCCATTGATATGGTAAGAGTTGCTACATATATCAATACAATACCGTCAGCACTTGAAATGATCGAATACTGCAATAAAAAGGGCTATGAGACAACAATAAATATCATGGCTGTTTCAAAGTCAAATGATATGGATCTTGATGATGCTCTTGAGCTTATCGGCAGAAGCTGTGTCGATTCTATATATATAGTAGACAGCTACGGCTCTCTTTATCCTGAGCAGATGAGGAGACTTGCCGAGAAGTACCTTAATATTGCCGATAAGTACGGCAAGCATATAGGCATTCATGCACATAATAATCAGCAGCTTGCGTTTGCCAACACAATAGAAACACTTACTATGGGTGTAAGCTATCTTGATTCTACAGTAAGCAGTCTTGGCAGAGGTGCAGGAAACTGTCCGACAGAGCTGCTGTTAGGCTTTCTGAAAAACCCTAAGTACCATATTTCTCCGCTCCTTACTTTCATAGAAAAGCATATAGTAAAGCTCAGAGAAGAGGGTGTTATCTGGGGATATGATATACAATATCTTCTCACCGGGAGACTTAATCAGCATCCCCGTGATGCTATCCAATTCACAAACGATAAAAGGACTGACTACAAAACCTTTTATCACTTTCTCTACGATAAGGAATGCTGATGTACCCCTGAAAGACTGTATTGTCGATACCTGAGTGATCGCTGAATAAATCACGCCTTACGGCTCAGAACTTCCCTGAAGCACAAACGCACAGTATGGAATGACAGTTGTAATGAGACTTTCCTTATACTACTTTTAATGGGAGTCCGGTATTAACAATGTGCAAAACAAAAGCAGTATGTATCTCACAGATTGGATACACACTGCTTTTCTTATTTACGGATTTGTTTTATTTTGTAACGTGCTTTATAAGACCGCCGTCAGAAATGATCTCCTGAATAAAGGGAGGGAACGGCTCTGCCTGATAGGTCTTTCCTGTTGTTATGTCGGTGATGATGCCTGTGTCGAAATCTACAGAGACTTCGTCACCGCTTTTTATCTCTTTGGATGCTGCCTCACATTCGAGTATCGGAAGACCGATATTGATGGCATTTCTGTAGAAAATGCGTGCAAAGGTCGATGCGATAACGCAGCTTATGCCCGAAGCTTTGATAGCTATAGGAGCGTGTTCACGGGAAGAACCGCAGCCGAAGTTTTTTTCGGCAACCATTATGTCGCCTTCCCTGACGTTCTTTGTAAAATCTATGTCGATATCCTCCATGCAGTGCTGCGCCAGCTCCTTGTGAGAGCTGGTATTCAGATATCTTGCAGGAATGATAACGTCTGTATCAACATTATCGCCGTATTTATGTACTGTACCCTGTGCTTTCATTTATGAACTCCCCTTTCTCAGTTTTCGCATACCTTTGCAGGATCGGTGATATAGCCCGTTACCGCACTTGCTGCTGCTACTGCAGGGCTTGCAAGGTATACCTCTGACTCTACATGACCCATTCTGCCTACAAAGTTGCGGTTTGTTGTGGAAATTGCACGCTCGCCCTTGGCAAGAATGCCCATGTGTCCTCCGAGACAGGGACCGCAGGTCGGTGTTGAAACAACAGCTCCTGCTTCAATGAATATGTCAAAGAGTCCCTCATGCATTGCCTGCAGATACACACTCTGTGTGCTGGGGATAATAATGCATCTTACACCCTTAGCAACTTTCTTTCCTCTGAGAACATCTGCGGCGGCACGAAGGTCGGATATTCTTCCGTTTGTACATGAGCCGATAACAGCCTGATCTATCTTTACCTCTGTGGGTGCGATCTCATCAACAGTTCTTGCGTTTTCGGGAAGATGAGGAAATGCTACTGTAGGACGGAGTGCGGAAAGGTCTATTGTATATTCCTCGTCATACTCTGCATCATCGTCTGCCGTGTATTCTACCGCCTCACCCTTGAACCTGTCCATTATATATTCTCTTGTGATGTCGTCTACGGGGAAGATACCGTTCTTTGCGCCTGCTTCAATAGCCATGTTGGCTATGCAGAGTCTGTCGTCTATTGAAAGATATTTAAGTCCGTCACCGAAAAACTCCATTGACCTGTAGAGCGCTCCGTCAACACCTATCATGCCTATGATGTGAAGTATAATGTCCTTGCCGCTGATATATTCTGCAGGCTTATTAATAAGGTTGAATCTGATGGCGGAGGGTACTTTGAACCATGTCTTGCCGCTGATCATTCCTGCTGCCATGTCTGTGGAGCCTACACCTGTTGAAAATGCACCGAGTGCGCCGTATGTACAGGTGTGGGAGTCAGCTCCTATACAGAGTGTTCCCGGACCTACAAGTCCCTTTTCGGGCAGAAGTGAATGCTCTATTCCCATTTGTCCGACATCAAAGAAATTCTTTATGTCGTATTTGTCCGCAAACTGACGGACCTGCTTACATTGTTCTGCTGCCTTTATGTCCTTGTTAGGCGTAAAGTGATCCATTACCATAGCAATTTTTGTGTTGTCAAATACGGAAACTGCTTTTCCGTCATTGAATACATTGATGGCTACGGGAGAAGTGATATCGTTTCCGAGTACCATATCGAGCTTTGCCTCTATAAGCTGACCTGCCTTGACCTGAGGGAGTCCGGCATGGGCAGCAAGTATTTTCTGTGACATTGTCATTCCCATAATTCTTACCTCCTGAATATTACTCCTCCTATTATCTCATAACGGCTTGAAAAAGAATGTAGCCTATGCTACAATCTATAGTATAATTTTATTGTTTGATGCAATTCCGGATAAAAATATCTGTTTAACGGGGGTTATGATATGGACAGGAATGACGACACGCTTTATATGGCTTTCGGCACTATAGGAAACGAGCGCTCTGTTGAAAAAGATTCAGTTATATATTATCAGGGGGAAAATGCACAGTATTTCTATTATCTGAAAAAAGGAACTGTAAAGGTATATATCAGTTCCGAAAACGGTACGGAGAAGATACTTTCTACCGTGAAAAAAGGCTCGGTGCTCGGTGAAGCAGCGTTTTTTGACGAACAGGTGAGAATGTCCTCGGCAAAGGCTGTGACAAAATGTGAGCTTATACCGATAGACAAGGCTATGCTGACGGGAATAATAAGACAGTCTCCCGATGCGGCAATGGAAATATTCAGACTTCAGGCACAGACCATAAGAATGCTTTCGTCTCAGCTTGACAGCATGACATTTGTATCTGCTAAGGGAAGGATAGCTCAGTATCTGCTGAGAGCTTCGGGCGGAAAGGACAGGATAGTACAAACGACACATGAGGAGATAGCAGGTGTTATCGGTGTTTCACGAGTTACTGTAAGCAAGCTGATGAGACAGCTTGTCTCTGAGAAGGTTATCCGTACAGGCTACCGTTTTGTCGAAATAACAGACAGGGAAAGTCTTGAAAGACTTGGTACAGAAAGATAAAGTGCGGAAATAATGAAAACGCTGAGAAAGATGAAGAAATAATGATAAAAAGATAAATATGTCAGGGTCTGTTTGCGAGAATTGATAATTACGATAAATATTTTATTGATTATTATAGAAGTTTGTATCTTTATAAGGTTGTTTTTTTTTGTAAATTCATTTATACTTATAATAGCTATATTTGTGTAAAAGGATTGAAAGAGGTTTTTTATGAGCAGAAGGTCATCGTTCGGCTACAGCTCCTATGGCTCACGCTCCTACGGAAGCGGAGGAAACAAGGGTAAGCGCCGCCGGAACAATAAGATGAAAAGGATAGTTATTATTACAGGATGTATTGCGGCAGCGGCAGCCGTGACAGCGGCAGTTTGTATAGCTGTTGCGGTTAACAGAGGAAATGTTGAAACTGCTCCCGATAAACAGGAAAGCAGACAGAGTGTTACGACAAGCGGTGAGTCATCAGCCGGTGAGGAAAGCAAAGAGGAAAGCAAGGCGGAGGAAAGCTCCGGGGCTGCGGATATAAAGGGTTATTATGACGGCAGAGTGTTTATGTATGATTCATACGGCTATGAGATGTTCTACGGGACAGACGGCTCTGCAAAGAACTATGCCGCCGTGATATCGAATATAAAGAGTGCAGTCGGAAAAAATGTCAATGTATATAATATGGTAGTGCCTAACCATGCGCCGTTCGGTCTGCCGGAGAAATATCTTGACGATATGAATGACGAGCGGGAAAATATAAAGACGATATATTCATCATATACCGAAGAGGTATTTCCGATAGATGTCTTTGATGCGCTCGAAAAGCATAAGGGAGAGTATATCTATTTCAGAAGCGATGCCAATTGGACGGCTCTTGGCGCATATTATGCTTATCAGGAGTTCTGCAAAAAGGCAGGTGCGAAGGCTGTAGAGCTTGGAACTCTCAGCAAGGGCAGCATAACGGGATTTAAAGGAACTTTATTTACCGCAACACAGACAGACGAAAATCCTGACGGCAATAAAGAGCTTGCAGCTGCACCTGATACTGTTGTTTACTATAATATGCCGGGAATAGAGAGCTGTATACTTATGGAGAACGGCAAATCAGAGGAGCAGGAAGTACCGCTTATTGCGTCATTTGCGGAAGGACGGTTTGCCTACAGTGCCTTTTTATGGGGAGATAACCCGTATATGAAGGTCAGGACAACGCAAAAGACAGGCAGAAAGCTGTGTATTATAAAAGACACCTACGGCAGCGCATTCACACCGTTTTTAACGGCAAATTTTGACGAGATATTCATAGTAGACCCGACATATTATAACGATAATATAGTAGAATATATACAGAAAAACAAATACACCGATGTACTTGTGATAAACAGCATAATGAATGCCAATACACAATTCAGAGTCGATGACATTATGAGCATATTAAAATAATGGATTAAGGAGGTGTGCCGTATGCTTGGGAAAAATGTCAGGATAGAGGTGTTCGGCACGCTTGCCGAAAAAAGCCTGTATTCGGGCTTTATAGTGGGAAAGTCTCATACCGATATGAGGTCTGTATACATAATGACAAACCATGAGCTTGGCAGTTCGGTGGAATGTACAATAATTGCGATTGCTTCATCTCAGAATAAGATGCAGACAAGGCTTGTTGCAGCTCCGCTCAATGAGATATATTACGAACCTGACATAAAATCAAGGCTTGATTCGGTAAGTGCAAGGTTTGATAAGCTTATATGTATGTACGAAAAGTCCTGCGGAGCTGTTATTTACCGCAATACGCCCCGTGAAGGTACGAAAATACTTCTTGTAAAGAACCATAACGGCAAATGCTGGACATTCCCTAAAGGTCATGTGGAGCTTGACGAGACAGAAAAACAAACAGCACTGCGTGAGATAAAGGAAGAAACAGGACTGACTGTAACGATAGAGCCGAATTTCCGGCAGACGAGTATTTACCGTCCATACGGAAAGATAAAGAAATATGTTGTGTTTTTCCTTGCAAGAGCGAGTGAATCGTCAGTTGTAATGCAGAAGAACGAGATAGACTATTATCTGTGGGTGACGATAGATGAAGCTATGAAGTTGTGCAGTCACGACAATGACACTAAGATACTTACAGAAGTACGCACCCGTCTTGCACAGAAGAAAATTATCTGATACTATTATTATTTCATTAGTTCTTCCATGAAAATTACTGAATAACAACAATGGCACGGTATTCTCTGTTGAGTTTACCGTGCCTGATTTTTTATGATAAAAAATATTAAACAAGGAGCAAAGCTCCAACAAGCTCGCTTGATTGGAGCGAGCGACGCCGTCAACAGACGTCGGGGAGCTTTAGCTCCT
>CACXGH010000215.1 GCA_902767175.1 uncultured Ruminococcus sp. | reverse complement strand
GTGTCCGGTGGACACCTCTGCCGAAGGCAGAAGCACCGACCGAGCCGGCAGGCGAGACTCGGGGGACATCGACGCTTGTTATAGTTACACAATAACAAAATTATATCACTTTATAATACATTTTCCTATTCTCATACTGAAATAAAAACACTAACAAATCTTGTCATAAATTGTCAAACCCTACATTTTTATTCTTTTTTCTTCATTTGACATATAATTCACTGCAGCTTATTGACAACAGATATATGCATGATATAATGTTAGTAGACTAACAATCAGCTTGCTAACAGTTTCGGGCTGATACAAAATTCACAGTAAAGGAGGAGATCAGATGCCAGGAAAAAAATATATTGCTCTCGAGCTTGGAAAGACCGGCAACCTGCTGAAAAGAAATTACGGCTGCAATCCCGAAAGGCAGAAACTTGAAGAAGCAACAGGCAAGAACTCATGGATCATACACTATCTTGCAAATCATCAGGATAAAGATATTTATCAGAGGGATATTGAAAGCACCTTCTCGATAAGACGCTCCACTGTCTCAAATATGCTCAAGCTTATGGAAAAAAAGGGCTATATAATACGGAAGAGTGTAACCAGCGATGCAAGACTAAAAAAGCTTGTACTGACTCAGAAGGCTCTCGATGCCGACCGTATGCTCATGGAACAGCTTGAAGAAAACGACAGACTTCTTAAAAGAAACATTTCTGATGAGGAGCTTGATGTATTTTTCAGGGTTCTTGAAAAGCTTCGGAGCAATATAGAATTACCCGTCACAAAGACGGAAGGAGGATAAACAATGATAAAAACGCTTGCCAAATGTGTGCGTGAATATAAGGTCGCTTCTATTATAACACCTATATTCATCATCTGTGAGGTGATCCTTGAGGTATTGATACCCTACCTCATGGCTGACCTTATCGACAACGGCATAGACAAGAGCGATATGGACTATATCTGGAAATTAGGCCTCACGCTTGCACTTGTCGCCTTTGCTTCGCTTATTTTCGCCGCTCTTGCAGGAAAATATGCCGCTGTTGCTTCATCAGGTTTTGCAAAAAATCTGAGACATGATATGTTCCATAAGGTACAGAGCTATTCCTTCGGAAATATCGACAAATTTTCGGCTTCAAGTCTTGTCACACGAATGACGACAGACGTAACGAACGTGCAGAATGCCTTTCAGATGATACTGAGAATGGCTTTCCGTGCCCCGTTCATGATGATCTTTGCAATGGTAATGTCATTCAGGGTAAATGCTTCCCTTTCGTGGATATTCGTTATATTTATCCCTATAATAGCAATTGCTCTTGCAATTATAATCAAATGCGCTCACCCGATTTTTTCAAGGGTATTCAAAAAATACGACAAGCTCAACAGCATAGTTCAGGAAAACCTGCACGGCATAAGGGTAGTAAAATCATTTGTCCGTGAGGAACACGAAACGGAAAAATTCAAAGCCGTTTCGGGAGAAATTTATAAGGATTTCTCAAAGGCAGAAAAGATAGTAAACTTCAATATGCCTGTTATGCAGATATGCGTTTATGCCTGTATACTGCTTATATCATGGTTTGCTGCAAGGCTCATCGTTTACGGTGACATGACAACGGGAGAGCTTACAAGCATGATGACGTATATAATGCAGATACTTATGAGCCTTATGTTCATTTCTGTTATTATGGTCATGATAACTCTTTCAAGAGCCTCAGCAGAACGAATTGCCGAGGTGCTGAATGAAGTACCCGATATCACAGCTCCCGAGTCACCTGTAAAAGAGGTAGCTGACGGCAGTATCGTATTTGATAACGTAAGCTTCAGCTATAAAGGCGACAAAAACAAGCTCTGCCTGAAAAATACCGATATAAAGATACGCTCAGGCGAAACAGTAGGTATCATAGGCGGTACAGGCTCATCAAAATCCACGTTTGTACAGCTTATCCCGAGACTATACGACACCACCGAGGGCGCAGTTTATGTAGGCGGCAAAAACGTGCGTGAATACGACCTTGATACTCTGAGAAACAGCGTTGCAATGGTGCTTCAGAAAAACGTGCTTTTCTCAGGTACGATAAAGGAAAATCTCCGCTGGGGCAACGAAAACGCCGCTGATGAAGAGCTTATAAAGGCGTGCCGTCTTGCCTGCGCAGACGAATTTATACAGAGAATGCCGGATAAATACGACACTCACATCGAACAGGGCGGAACCAACATCTCAGGCGGTCAGCGTCAGAGACTCTGTATTGCAAGAGCCTTGCTCAAAAAGCCCAAAATACTTATTCTTGACGACTCTACAAGTGCAGTTGATACAAAAACAGACTCTCTTATCAGAAAGGCTTTCCTTGAGGAAATACCGGACACGACAAAGCTGATAATTGCACAGCGTATTTCCTCTGTACAGGACGCCGACAAGATAATCGTCATGGACGGCGGCATGATAAATGCCGTAGGCACCCATGAGGAGCTTCTCGCCTCTAACAAGATCTATCAGGAGGTTTATTATTCTCAGCAGAAAGGAAGTGCGGAAGATGAATAAAAAGCCTGTTTCATTTCAGGGCAGAAGGGGAACGCCTCCGGCAGGTATGCCTCCTATGCCGAAAACCAATCCCGGCAAAACGATAAAGCGTCTTATGAAATACTTTGCGGCATATAAGATACGCTTCATATTTGTTCTGTTCTTTATCATTCTCAGTGCAGGCGCAGGTGTTGCAAGTTCTCTGTTTATTCAGATACTTATCGACAACTATATAACTCCGCTCCTTACTGCAGGCGAAAAGGATTTCAGCGGACTGCTTGTCATGATATTGGTTATGGGAGCAATACTTGTTGCAGGCGCTGTCGCAACCCTTCTGTACAACAGACTGATGGTAACTATCTCTCAGGGCATACAGAAGAAGATAAGAGATGAGATGTTTGCACATATGCAGACCCTCCCGATAAGATACTTCGATACACATACCCACGGAGATATAATGAGCCGCTATACAAACGATACCGACACACTCCGTCAGATGCTCTCAATGAGCATACCTTCAATGTTCTCCTCACTTATGACTATCATAGCCGTTCTTGCTGCAATGATATCTCTTAATATCTACCTTACACTGTTCGTTCTTGCCTTTGTTGCGGTAATGATGTTTGTCACGAAGAAGATAGCAGGCAGGAGTGCAAAATACTTTATTGCACAGCAGAAGGAAATAGGCGACGTAAACGGCTATATCGAGGAAATGATAAACGGTCAGAAGGTCATAAAGGTATTCTGCCACGAAAAGAATGCCAAAGAGGAATTTGACAAGAAAAACGAAGCCCTCTGTCAGACCGCTACAAACGCAAATACCTATGTGAATATTCTGATGCCTATAATGAACAATCTCGGCAACCTGCAGTATGTACTTATAGCTATTGTTGGCGCTTTGCTTGCAATTTACGGTGTCAGTGCAGTTTCTATCGGTGTTATTGCCTCTTTCCTGCAGCTTTCAAAGAACTTTACAAGACCTATAAGCGAAATTTCCAATCAGGCGAATTCCGTGATAATGGCTCTTGCAGGTGCTGAAAGAATATTCGAGCTTATGGACGCGGAAAGCGAGACCGATGAGGGTTATGTAACACTTGTCAACGCTAAATACGACCATGACAACAACCTTGTAGAATCGGAAGAACGCACAGAAATGTGGGCATGGAAGCATCCGCACAATGACGGCACTGTAACATATACAAAGCTTAACGGAAATGTTGTAATGGACGATGTTGACTTCGGTTATGTTCCCGAAAAGGTAGTTCTTCACAATATCACGCTCTCAGCCGAACAGGGACAGAAAATCGCCTTTGTAGGTTCCACAGGTGCAGGAAAAACTACTATAACCAACCTCATCAACCGTTTCTATGATATTGCAGACGGCAAGATACGCTATGACGGCATAAACATCAACAAGATAAAGAAGCCCGACCTGCGGCGTTCTCTCGGTATAGTACTGCAGGACGTTCACCTGTTTACGGGAACGGTAATGGAGAATATCAGGTACGGCAAGCTTGATGCCACTGATGAAGAATGCATTGTTGCCGCAAAGCTTGCAAATGCACATGATTTCATCACAAGACTTCCCAACGGATACGATACCGTTATAACAGGCGACGGCGGTCAGCTTTCTCAGGGACAGTGTCAGCTCATCTCCATAGCAAGAGCTGCCGTTGCGGATCCGCCTGTAATGATACTTGACGAGGCTACGTCAAGCATTGATACAAGAACAGAATCCCTCGTTCAGAAGGGAATGGACGGTCTTATGTACGGCAGAACGGTATTCATAATTGCTCACCGTCTCTCAACCGTCAGAAATTCCGACATAATAATGGTGCTTGAGCTTGGAAGAATAATTGAGCAGGGCACCCATTCAGAGCTTATAGCTCAGAAGGGCAAATACTACAGTCTCTATACAGGTGCATTTGAAATGTCCTGAGAGCAGAAACAAACACAGGCACGGTGTTATATTGCACCGTGCCTGCTGTATTTTAATGAAAAATCATTTTAAACAAGGAGCAAAGCTCCAACAAGCTCGCTTGATTGGAGCGAGCGACGCCGTCAACAGACGTCGGGGAGCTTTAGCTCCTG
>CACXGH010000214.1 GCA_902767175.1 uncultured Ruminococcus sp. | reverse complement strand
GCGTCGGTGGGGGATTTTAACCCGCCACCGACGGACGTATGGCACCCGCCGCCTTTAGAGGCGGGGGACATCGACGCTTGTTATAGTTTTCTTCCTGCTTTTTATGTACCTTTACTCATTTACAGTATCTGCTTCGTATGAGCTTACTATATTTTTAAGATAGCTTACATACTCATCACGGATCTCCTTGGGGAATACAAGCTTAATATCATCATTGAAACCGCTAAGCCATGAGAAGAACTGTGCGCTTTTCTGTACCAGAACCGAACAGCGGAAATACTCACTGTCATCATCATGATAAATGTTTATTTTCTTTCCGAAACGGTCTGCTATTACCCCCGCAAGACTGTTCTTTACTCTGAGAACGATATTGGCATCTTCTCCGCCGTACATAGAAAAGGCCGTATTTGCATATTTTTCAAAATGTACGTCCCTGAAATACTCTGCACCGTCTCTGCTCTCATTGTCACAGCAGGTAACGTCCTTCATTCTGTCAACACGGAATGTCTTTTCCTTTTCTGTAACTGAGTCATAGCATATTACATAATAATATTCATTCTTCCATATAAGAGCATAAGGACTTTGTTTATACAGCTTGTCCTTTCCGTCATCTTCCTTCTTATTTACAGAAACAAGTTTTTCGGTTCTGCTGTAATCGACAACGGTTTTCTGATAGTGGAAGGTTATTTTCTTATCGGTAACTATTGCCTTATGTAAAGCGTCAACATTGTAAATTACAGATACATTATCGCCCTTAACGGCTTCTTCAAGGTATACAGGACGTTTTGTAAGACTGTCTGCCCCCTCAGTTGTCAGTTTTTTTAGCTTTTCTATGAGTTTCTTAGTCATCTTAGCAGAGATAAAGCGTGAAGCGCTGAGTGCATCAACTATCATTTTAAGCTCCGCAAGCTCAAAATCTTCAGTCACCCTCATATAATAGCCTTTTCTCGTATTCTCTATATCATATCCGTACTGAACAAGACTCTTGATATAATTATAAACAGATTTTCTGTCTGCGGTAAGTGAGTATTTATTCTCTAACAGCTTTATAAGACAGTTAGCACTCATAAACCTGTCGGTATCATCCTGAGTTTTAATCTTACTGTTTTCTCTTAATTCATCAAGCACATATAGTATCTTCAGCCTGTTGTCTCCTTTGGACATCTTTACACCCCCGAGTTGTTCTTTATCTTAATAAAATCATTATACCATTAAAATTTAAATCTATCAAGATTTTTATTTGATTTTTATAAAAAAAAACCTATTTTTATTATCAGTTTTTTTGTGTAGATTAACAGAAAGTGTGACAATTGCAGGCGTCAGAACAAAATTATTTTTACATCTCACTAAAATAAATATGCTTATTTTCATAAATTGGGAATATCTTCACATAGAAAAAGCCGGCCCGAAAACCGGGTCGGCAAAATGAACATATTCATCTGTGATGACCGCCGCCTCCGCCGCCGTGGTGACCGCCGCCATGACCTCCGCCATGACCTCCGCTGCTTGACTGTATCCTTACCTTTGAAACATGACTGCCTATAAAAACGTCCTGAGAATCTCTCATTATCATATTTCTTCTTGAGGTATACAATGATGCGGAAGCCGGTGTTCTGAATTTATATCTTTTCTTTACAACTTCACAAATAACTATTATAACAACAATACCTACAGCAATACCTATAATCATACCGACCCACCAATACAGATAGGGCTTATGATTGCTGCGTACAATTTTCCCGAATGAAGCATATACATATTCACCCGTATACGCATCTGTATAATAGATATCGGATACAAGTCCCTTCTCCTTATAATATTCAAGGGCATTGCAGTATGCCTGCAGTCCCTTTACAATCTCCGGAATAATAATAGTTTCTCCGCCTGCGGGGAAATAGTCCTCCATCTTATAGAGTATATCGTCTATTCTCGGCTCTGAGCCGTCATCTCCGTTCGTAAAATAAAGGAACGAGTCCTGAGAACAGAACATATAGTCATAAGCATTCTTATATCCGTCGAGGTCGATATACAGATATACTGTTCCGTTATAAATATCTGTTCCGAAGATTGTCAGCGCTCCGCTTTTTGCCATAGTTTCAATTTCACGGTCACTTCTTGAAACGGTACCAGCATTTATAACCAGATTGAACTTTATATCGTTCGACGTTTTTCTCATCATGTCAACGACCTGCTTAGCCTGCTCATCGCTGAACAATCCGCCCTCATCAATGAACAGTGTTGTTTCACCCATATACTCCTTATAGGTTTTCTCCAACGGATTATCAGGTATATTATAGCTCGTTTCATAGTCCGGATATGATTCCTCATAGGGTGTGATGCTTTCCTGCTCATAGTCACTTATTTCATTATAGCTCTCTTCTTCAAAAAAGCTGTCTTCCTCCGCTGTGCCGAGTTCTTCTCCTGTTTCACTCGGATAGTAGTACTGCATCTGAAGCTGCGCTGCCGTAAAGCCTGCGACATCTCTGATATGCTTGCTTACGCTTGAATCATTTTCATAGCTGTAGCCTCTTACATTATCAAGTATCTTACGGCATATATCGACAGTGCCGTTCTCACCCACATGATAATAATGCAAGCTTTCTCCGGAGCAGTAAATATAGTCGCTCTGACCTTCATTTTCGCTTTCGTCAAGGTAAATGAACACTGTACCGGGCGACGCATATTCATAGGATTCAAGATACTCAAGGCCGTCGGCAGCAAGCTGTGCGCCGTCAGCTTTTGTTCTCGTCTTTGCGCCTATGTACATTCCTATCTTGTATGATGTAGCCCTGTTGTATGCCTGTAGTGTACCGAATAAGCTTTGCATCTCCTCATATGACACCAGCCCTGTCTCATCATAAAGATACGCATACTCTGTTAAAAAACAACCTGACAGTGCAAAGTCGTTATAGGCTTTTACAGTAACGGATACACCTGCAAACAGAGAAACTGACAGTATGCATACTGCAGTAAGGATACAGACGATTCTTTTTATAGTATTTTTCATGATAAGAAATACCCTCCAAAGAAGACGGCCAACGCTGCAAGAATTGCAATGAGTACACAGAAGGCTGCAAGCTTTCCCTTAGAAACAGGCAGCTCACCTGCGACCTTGCCGCTCTGACCGTTAACGGCATATTCCCACAGCCTGCCCTTATAGTCAAATGTCATAAACCACACGGGGAGCATCATATAATCCCAGCTCAGCGTATCTGTTCTGTCGAATTGGCGTCTTTGTGTAAGCGACTGATAACTCGTTGTAGAGTCAAGCATTTGTCCGTTATTTGTATACATACGCTGCTGTATTCTCGGAAGCACCTGCTCCTTGTCAACATCGTATTTATCGGCATAAAATCCGCTGAGGTACGCCATATTGAACGGTCTTGCCTGAGAATAATCAAACGGTTCAATAGCCTCCATGAGTGTATCGTCTATTTTTTGTGAACCGTCAGCAGGAACACCTTCATAATTTATAGTTGCCTCACGGACGACCCTGTATCTCTTGGTCTCTGTATAACGGTACTGTCCGGATGTCCATGAACGGGTATTCACACCGATAGCCTCGACTCTTGAAGATGTAGAGGAGCGTGCCACCCAGAAAGGTACATAAAGACCTGTCAGCTTTTCTATCTGTACTGAGGAAACAAGGTCTTTCGGAATAAACCATTTTGATTTAGCCCAATTCTTATAATACTCTACAGCTTTATCCTTATTGAAATCAAACGGCAGTACCATAGAAGGTCTGTACATTCCGTCTACTCGTCCCTTTAGTATTACGGGATTGTGACAGTAAAAACAGAACGCTGCTGCGGTATTGGAGTCGGATATTATCTCAGCTCCGCAGCTCGGACAGGAATAAAGCTGAGTTTCCTCGTTGAACTGCTCACGCTCTCTTCTTTCGGCATCACTCATATCAGGCTCAGGCGGCATCTGACCGTCATTATAGCCGCTGTACTGCTGTTCCGTTTCCATATATCTGCGCTGAAAATCAGTGACTTCAGCCTCGTTAAAGGCGCTTTTGCAGTATTCACAGGTAAAAAGATGCTGTGAAGGGTCGTATTTCAGATCAGCGTAGCAATTCGGACAATGAAACTGTCTTGCATCTATTGCCATTTTCATCCTCCTATCTATTATCCGGTAGAATTAATAATACAATATTTCTTATATTCTTGTCAACGAAACTTAAGAACAAAGGATATAAAAAAAAGCGGAAAGTTCCGCTTTTTTGAAATTATTTCTGACCGAAAAGACCGCCGATATTACCAAGTCCGCCGAGCTTGTCAAGGTTCACCTTAGTCTTTACGCCTTCTATAATAGCCTGCTGCTGTTCAGGGGGAATATTGCCTATAAGCTCCTTAACTGTACCTGCAGGATCCTTCTCGAATTTCTCCTTCATTTTCTCATCGCCCGTTATTTTTGCTGCGATTTCGCCGATTTTTGCCTTGATATCCATTTTCATTATCCTTTCGTTATTATTTTACCAATACATTGCGACAGATTTTTTATCGTCTATAGTATATATTACAATAAACCCACCCCGATGTCAATATGGTGTGCCTCTGCATTCTCAGAGGACTTCGTCCTCCGAACCTTCTGCAAGGGACTCCGTCCCTTGACCCTGCAAGCCTTTTCAAAGGCTTGAGCGAAACTTTTAATTTTTGTTCACAGGTTATTAACTCGTTCAAAAACCCTGCCTCTGCATTCAGTGTTCGCGGCTGCAATTATATAAAATAACTGTAGTTGCGGTAAATAAACTGCCGTATATCAGGTCAGGCACTGCAGGCACACCGTTTTCACTAAAAAGGAGTAACACTATGAATAAACTGAAAAAACTTTTATGCTTTCTTATATGCCCGGTTATTCTTGCTTTTTCCTCATGCAGGAGCAGTACATTATCACCAAATGACGGGATAATTAATTATATTATTCCCGCATCACCCGATACGCTTGACCCTCAGATAGCAAACGGAACTGTTTCAAGACTTCTTATAATGAATATATTTGAGGGGCTTACTCGTCTTGACGAAAGTGAACAGGTCGTATCGGGTGCTGCCGAAAGGTGGGATATCTCGCCTGACGGACTGATATATACCTTTACTCTGAGAGAAAACACTTGTTGGAACAATGGTGAAGCCTTGACTCCTGACGATTTCGTGTTCGGTTTACAGCGCACCCTCTCCCCTGTTACTGACTCTCCCAATGCGGAATTATTATACTGCATCAAAAATGCGGAAAAGATACATAACGGCGAAAAGGATATTTCAGCCTTGGGCGTTCATGCCGTTGAGAACAAGCTCATTTTTGAGCTTGAATACCCCGACAGCAGCTTTTTATATTCTTTATCAGAGCCGTGTGCCATGCCGTGCAGCAGGTCATTTTTTGAAAGCACTAAAGGGCGCTACTGCCGTGACGAGGATAAGATTCTTTCTAACGGAGCTTTCTATGTGAGCGGCTATGGCAGCACATACGGTGAAAGCATAAAGCTCAGACGAAACGAAAAATACCATGGACAGAATATATCCTCTCCTGCAGGAGTTAATTTCAATATCGGCTCTGAGCCTGAGGATATATGCAAGGCTGTTTCGGAAGGACAGACGGACTGCTTTTACCTTCCCAAAAGCGATCTGAAAACCGCCGGACAATACGGTCTTGATATTGTTGTATCGGAAGAGGAAATAACCGGTATTTCGTTCAACATGAACAACGGGATCCTTGCCGACAAACAGGTTCGCACGGCTTTGCTGAGCGCACTGAAACATGATGATATCCTTGATGGTCTGCCTGAATACTGCAGACCCGTATATAGTATTATTCCGCAGGCAGACGGTACATATCCTTTATCGGAAAGTATGAATAGTATTTCCTATTCCGCAAATGCCGCAGATAACCTGAAAAATGCTCTGACAAAAATCGGTGCAGACAGTCTGCCTAAACTTACTATTCTCTGCCCTGATGACACAGCGGCTCAAAGCACAGTAAATAATATCATTAAAAGGTGGAATAAGGTAACGGGCGGCTATGTCAATAAAAAGCCTATGCCTTTATGTGAACTGAAGGAGCATATCGTTTCAGGTGACTACACTGTTATAATGGCACCGCTTACAGATGAACGGTACAGTCCTTACAGTGTGCTTGAGCTTTTTTCTTCAAATAATAATTATTCGCCTGCAAAGCTCCGTGACAGTAAATATGACGAGATCATTTCTCAGCTTAAGAAAGTGCCCCAAAACACAGCCAAGGAACAGGCAGCAAGTGCTCAGGACTATCTTTTCAGCAATTCTGTGTTTTATCCGCTCTATTCGGAAAAAGCCTTCTATGCTGTCTCTCCTGATATCAAGGGACTTATAATCCATCACAGAAGTTCTTTTATCGACTTTTCTCATGCAGAAAAAAGAAGTTAGTAAATTGTAATTTTTCATAGTTTTGATATAATCCTCTTTCATTTTATATATATTTATGATATAATATTTATATTAAGGCTATAGAATGAGGTGAGGTTTATGGTAATAACAATTGCAAGACAGTTCGGCAGCAGAGGAAGGGATATCGGCAAAGCTCTTGCAGACAGTCTTAGTATCGGCTTTTATGATAAGGAGCTTATCGCACTTGCAGCTAAGGAAAGCGGCATGAGTGAGGAGTTCTTTGAAAAATATGACGAAAAGGCATCAAACAGCCTTCTTTATTCACTGTCTATCGGAGCTGCGGCTACTATAACAAGCGAATACGGCTCTGCTCCCCAGACGCCGGTAAACGACAGGCTGTATCTGCTGCAGTATAATATCATTAAAAAGGCCGCTGAAAAGCCATGTGTAATTGTCGGAAGGTGTGCAGACTATGTTCTTGCTGACAGAACAGACTGTGTCAGGATATTTATATATTCTACACCCGAAAAAAGGGCAGGTCATATCATGAAAAAATACGGCCTCTCTTATGAAAAGGCAAAGGTTATGATAAAAAAGAACGATAAAGCAAGAGCAAATTACTATGAACATTTCGCCGCAGGAAAATGGGGCGACACTGCAAACTATGACCTTTGCATAAGCAGCTCAGAGCTTGGTGTTGAAGGAAGCTGCAGGCTGATTAAGGAATATCTTGGAATAAGAGGTATGATATGAAACGGGTATTGCTGCTTGCTGTCTGCGTTCTGATTTGTCTTTCGGGCTGCGGTACACAGAAGAAAGACAGTGAAAACGAGCCTGTTCTGTATTCTGCAGTAGAGGACAAGGAAATAAAAAGCGAAATAGAAAGCACTGTCAATGCCTATCTCAATGCACTGCAGAACAAGAGCTACAGTCAGCTTATGTCCTGCACCGAAGGCAGCTTCGGAATTGCAGGTGATGAGACTGCATTTGAGGGACTGACAATGGGGCTTGAGGAAACGAAGCTTGAATTCATTGACCTTGACGATATACACAAGGATAACGGCAGTTATTTTGTCAAGGTAAGGTACAGTCTTGTTTTTACAGGCTCATATATTGATGAGCAGGGTATTCAGAGAGAGGCAGGCACAGCAGACCATTTTGAGCTTTTCACGCTTACTGAAAGGAACGAAGGGCTTGTAATAACAGACATCAGCATAACAGGCGAAGGTTAATTATCAGAAAAGAGGAAAAAGCATGAAGAATTATACTTTTTTAGGAAGGTCAAACGGCAGGAAGTTCTGTATAGAAGGCATAGACGTATTTTCAAACAAATGGCAGACTCTCGGAGAATGCGATATTGTTCTTGAGCCTGAGACCAAAAAGCCGTACAGCTTTTCAATATACAGGATATCAACTGCTTCAAAGACGATAACCTTTGCCGCAGGAAAATTCAGCGACAGCACATGGGGCTTTTATCAGCCTCCCGAAGATGAGCAAGACACATAAAAAGACTGGAGGAAAATTATCCTATGAACGAAGAACTCAGAACAGAAGCGCTGCTTGACCTTGAGCATACAATAGCAGCGGATATATTCAAAGGGCTGAACTATCCTTGGGAAGCCCTTCCGAGAATAAGCGAATTTATTATAGCCCTGGGAAATACTCTTTCCCCCGATGAATATGAAAAGAAGGGCGATGATATATGGATAGCGAGGAGCGCAGCGGCTGCGCCGAGCGCATATCTTCACGGTCCTCTTATTATATGTCCGGGTGCTGAGGTAAGACATTGTGCATTTATCAGAGGAAGCGCCATTGTAGGCAAAGGCTCGGTTATCGGCAACTCGACAGAGCTTAAGAACTGCATTATTTTCGACAATGCACAAGTACCTCACTACAATTACATCGGAGACTCAATACTCGGCTTCAAGGCTCATTTAGGAGCAGGAGCTATCACATCAAATCTGAAATCCGACAGAAGTCTTGTAACCATTCCCGTAGCAGGTGAAAAGCTTGCGACCGAATTGAAGAAATTCGGAGCAATAATCGGCGACAATGTCGAGGTCGGCTGCAATTCGGTATTAAATCCCGGCACTGTTATCGGCAGAAATTCAACAGTCTATCCCCTCTCAATGGTACGGGGAATAGTTCCTGCAAACACCATTTATAAAAAGCAGGGCGAGCTTGCAGAAAAACTATAAGCAATACATTCAGCTTTATGCTGCTTTAAACAAGGAGCAAAGCTCCAACAAGCTCGCTTGATTGGAGCGAGCGACGCCGTCAACAGACGTCGGGGAGCTTTAGCTCCTG
>CACXGH010000213.1 GCA_902767175.1 uncultured Ruminococcus sp. | reverse complement strand
CAGGAGCTAAAGCTCCCCGACGTCTGTTGACGGCGTCGCTCGCTCCAATCAAGCGAGCTTGTTGGAGCTTTGCTCCTTGTTTAAATAATATATAAAAAAATAAAGTTTTCAACGCCAAATTGATTTGATGTTGAAAACTTTTTTCTATGCCACAAAATGACAAAATAATATTATAACAGTATGATATTCTTATTACAGGAAACATTGAAAAAACACATAATAATACTGCTTTCTGATTAAAAGCAGACACTTTTAATGGGAGTCCAGTATAAAACATCTTCATTTACGAATGCGGAAAATGTGTTAAATCATATTTCCATATAGAAAGGGGTAAGAGAATATATGCTGTTAAAAATCAGAAAAAGCCGCAGAATTGTAGAGATACCGATAGTACAGATAAGACCGTGCAGAACTCAGTCAAGAAAACAGTATAAGACAGACGAAATGAGAGAGCTTGCAATGAGCATAAGGAAAAACGGTGTAATTCAGCCTGTTACAGTGCGAAAGGTAAGTCCTCTGGAATACGAGCTTATTGCAGGAGAGCGCAGACTCAGAGCCTCTGTTATGTGCGGAAAGAAAAAAATACCCTGTATTGTAATAGCCTGCACAGATGATCAGGCAGAAGTATTTTCTTTAGAAGAAAATATGCATCGTACAGACCTGAACATATTTGAAGAAGCACAGGGAATAACTACTCTGATGAACAGCCGCAAGCTGTCAGAGAAAGAAGTTGCAAAACAGCTTTGCAAGCGTCCTTCAGCGATAGAAAATAAGCTTGATATATTAAAGCTTGACGACACCGAAAGAAAGCTTATACTTAAAGCCCACCTTACAGAGCGCCATGCAAGGGCATTGCTAAAAATAGAGGACAAGACCGAAAGAAGAATGGTACTAAGCGAGATAATAGAGTACAATCTCAATGTATCTCAGTCAGAGGGATATATAAACAGCTATTTATCCAAGACAAAATATGAAAAAAGGTGTGCACAGCGTCAGAAAGGCGTAATAAGAGACATAAGGCTGTTTGAAAACACAATATTAAAGGCACTGAAAGCCCTCAGCGAATCGGGTATAGAAGCTGACCAGCGAAGATACGAGCATCAGGATTATATTGAATATACCGTAAGAATTCCACTCAATTCCTGTGTTATGAACTCCGGTGCATGACCGCACAAGATGATCTGCAAAGTTATAATTGAATAAAAAGACAGACACAATATTCTATGACGGAATATTGTGTCTGATTTTTTGGTATAGTAACTGATCTGGACCCGAGTAAAATCAGGTTTCATCGTTCTTTTTTATCTCGATCCTGCCGTAAAGAGATGTGTCAGGTCTTTCGTTGATGCTCTCTCTTACAGATGCGGTCGAGCTGTCGTCCTCAAATGTACTGAATACACTGTCCTGTATGTGTTTCTCTCCCTCTGAATACTGCCTTCTCTGATATGAACCCGAGCGTGTTCTGCGGTTATATGAACCGTCCTTATTGAAGTTGCTTGTTCTGTCCCCTCTGCGGTAGCCGCCTCTGTTATATGAAGGCTTATACTCCGGATCAGGTCCTATAACTACATGACGGTACATATTCTCACCTTCGCTCCAAGAGGTAGCGCCTCTGACCTTCTGTACTGCTGTGTGTATTATCCTTCTCTCATAAGGATTCATAGGCTCCAATGAGGTATTTGCACCTGTCTTTACTGCTTTAAAAGCAAGCTTTCTGCCGAGTATCTCAAGTGTTTTTTCTCTTTTCTCTCTATAGTTTCCTATATTGATAGATATTCTGTAATAGCCCTCATCTACATGATTGGCAACAAGACCGGCAAGATACTGCAGCGCATCAAGTGTTTCTCCCCTGTGTCCTATAATAAATCCTACGTCCTCGCCTTCTATGTTGATAACTGCTCCGCCTTCAACTTCTTCAGATGTCATCTCTATTTCGGTTAATCCCATCTTTGCAAGTATCTCTTTAAGATAGCTCTTTGCACTGTCTAAAGGTGTTACTTCAATATATGCCCTTACCTTGGCAGGACTTCCTCCGAAAAGACCGAATTTCTTTTTTTCGGGCATCTGGAGTACCTCAAAATTTGTGTTTTCCGGATCAGTTCCGAGCTGACTGCACGCTTCCTTCTGTGCCTCTTCAATTGTATCTGCTGTTGCAATGAATTCACGGATCATTTTCTTTCTTCCCCCTGTTTACTACCTTCGTTTTTTCTTTTGTTTATTATTTTTCTGAGTATTCTTAGCAAGAACCGGTGTTTCCTTTTTTCCGATCTGTGAGGGCGCAACATATCCGGGAACATCTATATAGGCAACACTTGCCTCCTGTTCCCTTCTCAGAACGACTCTGCGTCCTTCATCACGGGCTTCAATAATGCTTGCATTATAATAAATATTGAGTATAAGCGACTGAACAAAACCAAGAACTGTAGATGCTATCCAATAGAAACCTACTGCACCGGGTACGTTGAATGCGATCCATGCGGAGAACAAGGGCATAAGGAAAATAAAGATGAACATACAGCCCTTCATCTCTGTTCCGTTGAGCTTCTGCATGATTATCATACTTACAACTGACGTAACAAAGCAGAGTACCGGAATAAGCCACATCATAGATGCAAATGAACTGTTATTAGGTGTAGCAAGGAGATCCCAGCCGAGGAAATTAAAGCCGCCTGCAAAATCATTTATCTGACCGGACTCAGACGCAGTAAACAGCTGATTTCCGTTTCCGTCCTTAAAGAAATCCTGAAGCACATTAAAGTACTTAAGTACATAGATCTGTCCGTAGTTGTTTTCACCAAAACTTGTACCGAGACCCGGAAGAGCACCAAGACTTGATAATGCAGAATTTACCTTATCTGCGGCGATATGCAGTGTATTGGTAAGCGGATTTATAACGGAATAGTACACACCGAGCATAACGAACATAGGTGCTATCATAGGCAGACAGCCTGCAGACATACTGACGTTCTCCTTCTGCATGAGCTTCTGTATCTCCATCTGAGCGCCCATTCTGTCCTTGCCGTATCTTTCCATTATTTCCTTCTGCTTTTTCTGAAATCTTGCGTTTGCAGCCATGGATCTTTGCTGCTTTATAGAAAAGGGGACTAAGATCAGCTTGACGATAAGTGTGAAAATTATTATCGAAATACCGAAATTCTTTACGATATAGAAGGCTCCCCAGAGGAT
>CACXGH010000212.1 GCA_902767175.1 uncultured Ruminococcus sp. | reverse complement strand
CAGGAGCTAAAGCTCCCCGACGTCTGTTGACGGCGTCGCTCGCTCCAATCAAGCGAGCTTGTTGGAGCTTTGCTCCTTGTTTAAATATGGTGCTGTGAGTGTATTATTTGTTTGCGCCGCAGCACTTTTTGTATTTCTTGCCGCTGCCGCAGGGACAGGGATCGTTTCTGCCGATCTTGGCTTTCATCTTTTTAACGGTCTTTCCGCCTACTGTGCCGTCACCGTCAAGGTTTGTCATTGTGGGCTTTGCAACCTGCTCTCTCTGCATGAACTTCTCGGCAGCCTTCTGTACATCATCTTCGGAATATTTCTTTCCTGCGCTCTCCTCACTGTTTTCCACAGCTTCTATTTCATCAGTGTCGGTAGCTACTGCTTCAAGCTCCGGCTCTTCATAGGTATCGCTGTCTTTCTCTACATCAAGAGAAATGCTCAGTGTGCCGTTGTCTTCATCGTCATCATCGGCTGTAACAAGCGGAGCAGCGTCAAGTGCCTCCTGTGCTTCCTCGGCAGCCTTCTGAGCCTGCAGTGCGGCTAATGCAGCGGCTCTTGCACGTCCGCCTGCTGCTCTCTTAACAGCGATCTGTCTCATCTCGTCCTGCTGTCTGAGTCTTTCGCTTACTCTCTTGGGGATAACCATGAGCATTTTTATTGTGTCCTCACGAATACACTTTATCATGTCATCAAACATATCAAAGCCTTCGATCCTGTACTCGACAACAGGATCATGCTGTCCGTAGGAACGCAGACGTATGCCTCTCTTAAGCTCGTCCATTGCGTCAATATGCTCCATCCAATAGCTGTCAACATTCTTGAGCAGATATACTCTCTCAAGCTCACGCATTGTTTCCTCGGGAATGAGCTTTTCATTTTCCTCATATTCCTTGGTTGCCTTTTCTGTGAGCATCTCAATGAGGTAATCCTTTTCAAGATTTTCAAGCTCGTCCTTTGAATAAACAAGCGTCTCTTCGTCGTCATCAGGAATAAGCCAGCCCTTGAGTGACTCCTTGAGTCCTGCAAGATTCCATTCGTCCTTTTCGTCAAAGGGCAGGTACTCTGCAACCTTTGCGGAGATGGTGTCGGGTATCATCTTGAGAATGGTCTCTCTCAGGTTTTCTCCGTCAAGCACCTGGTCACGCTGTGTATAGATGATCTCACGCTGACGGTTCATAACATCGTCAAAGTCAAGAACGCTCTTACGAATGCTGAAGTTCCTTGCCTCAACCTTACCCTGTGCGCTCTCTATTGTATGAGAAAGCAGCTTGCTCTCAAGCGGAGTGTCCTCTTCGCCGGGCATTCTGTTCATGATAGCGGAAATTCTGTCTCCGGCAAAGAGCCTGAGAAGATTATCCTCAGCGGAAAGATAGAAACGGCTTGCTCCGGGGTCTCCCTGTCTGCCTGAACGTCCTCTGAGCTGGTTATCAATACGTCTTGATTCGTGACGCTCGGTACCCATTACAAAAAGACCGCCTGCTTCTCTTACCTTTTCTGCTTCTGCTTCTGTCTCTTTATTGTACTTTTCAAGAAGTTCTCTGTACTTTGCTCTTGCGTTTATGATATCCTCGTCTGTTGTCTCTGCATAGCCTGTAGCTTCTTCAATGAGTTCATCGGAATATCCGAGACGGCGCATTTCTGCCTTTGCGAGAAATTCATCATTACCGCCAAGCTTGATATCGGTACCACGGCCTGCCATGTTAGTAGCGATAGTAACTGCTCCAAGCTTGCCTGCCTGAGCAATTATCTCTGCTTCCTTTGCGTGCTGTTTTGCGTTAAGGACATTGTGCTTTACGCCCTTCCTGCGGAGAAGATTGCTCAGCTCCTCGGATTTGTCTATAGATACCGTACCGACAAGCACAGGCTGACCGTTTGAGTTAGCGTCAATGATATCATTGATAAGTGCTGTGAACTTTCCCTGCTCTGTTTTGAAAATAGCGTCAGGGAAGTCTATTCTCTGTACGGGTTTATTTGTGGGGATTTCGATTACATCAAGATGATATATCTCGGAGAACTCGGTTTCCTCTGTCATAGCAGTACCTGTCATGCCGGAGAGTTTTCTGTAAAGACGGAAGAAATTCTGGAATGTGATAGTAGCAAGAGTCTTGCTCTCACGCTGAACGCTTACTCCTTCCTTTGCCTCGATAGCCTGATGCAGACCTTCGTTATAGCGTCTGCCGTACATCAGACGGCCTGTAAACTCGTCAACGATGATTACCTCGTCCTTCTCGTTTACGACATATTCTATATCTCTTCTCATAACACCGCGGGCCTTGATGGCCTGATTGATATGATGAGATATTGTCATATTTTCGGGATCCGAAAGGTTATCTATGCCGAAGAATTTTTCTGCCTTCTTTACACCGACAGGAGTAAGTGTAGCAGTTTTTGCTTTTTCGTCAACGATATAGTCGATGCCTTCTTCGATGTATTCATCGTCATTGTCGACCTTGTTGTCGGACTCGGTTATCTTCTTGTACTTCATGGTCTTTGCAAGGTCATCAGCTCTTACATAAAGGTCGGTTGATTTGTCGCCCTGACCTGAAATAATAAGCGGAGTTCTTGCCTCATCAATGAGAATGGAGTCTACCTCATCGACGATAGCAAACGCATGGCCTCTCTGCACCTTGTTTTCCTTATAAACAACCATGTTGTCACGCAGGTAGTCAAAGCCAAGCTCGTTGTTTGTAGCATAGGTGATATCTGCGTTATATGCCACCTTACGCTGTTCGTTGGTACAGTCATGCTGGAGTATGCCGACAGTCAGACCGAGGAAACGGTATATCTTTCCCATCCATTCAGCGTCACGCTTTGCAAGATATTCATTGACAGTAACAACATGAACACCATCGCCTGCAAGTGCATTGAGGTAAGCGGGGAGTGTAGCCACGAGGGTTTTACCTTCACCTGTTTTCATTTCGCTTATTCTGCCTCTGTGCAGAATAATACCGCCTATGATCTGTACAGGGAAGTGCTTCATTCCGAGTACACGCCATGATGCTTCACGGCATACGGCAAATGCTTCGGGCAGTATTTCGTCAAGTATCTGATCCTTGCGCTCCTTGGTAATGCCATCTTCATTGAACATTTCCTTGAAGCGGTCGGTTTCATTTCTCAGCTCCTCATCGGAATATTTCTGATATTTTTCCTCAAGGCTGAGAACTTTATCGACTAAGGGTTGTATTTTTTTTAGCTCTTTACGGCTGTTTCTGCCGTTAAACCATGTTTTGAAGCCCATTGGTATTCACCTCATACATCTTTCTATAGGAATTCCTATCTATTATAGCATACTTTATCCCGTAAATCAACCAAATAAGTGCAATATTCACGCAAATCTAAATTGCAATATAAAATGTCAGTGAAATTAAGCGACATTTAATTGTTTAAGCAAATCATTAGCAGACAATCCGTTGAAGATTCT